>DASROI010000481.1:0-2943 GCA_035646955.1 Pyrinomonadaceae bacterium | reverse complement strand
TCTTAAAGCAATCGAACGTTTCACACTAGCGGGAGATTTCAAGGTAGTTGACGTAACAAGCGAATCTTCTCTGTTGACGATTCAAGGTAAACGTTCGGCAGAAATCATTCAAAGCGTGCTTGAAGTTGACGTTACCGGTCTAAGTTCGAACGGAATTCTCAACTCAACAATCAATGGAGACCCGTTGACAATACTTCACGCAACTCACACCGGAGAGGATGGGTTTGATTTGATCACATCTTCTCCGAATGCTTCGTCGCTCGAGGCCAGACTTATTCAAGCTGGGGCAAGGCAAATTGAAGCCGAGACACTTGAGACTTTGAGAATTGAAGCGGGCGTGCCGAAATTCGCGATCGACATGGACGACACAAACGTGGTGTCAGAAACCAACCTCGACGAGGCCATCTCTTTCACCAAGGGCTGTTACATCGGTCAGGAGATCATTGCGCGAATAAAATATCGCGGACACGTAGCGAAAAAACTGACCGGTCTATTGTTTGATACAGAGGCTCAAGTTGAGGTGGCAAGCCCTATCAAGTTTGCCGGCAAAGAGGCCGGACGGGTCACTTCTGTTACATACTCACCATCATTGGAAAGATCAATCGCGCTCGCATACGTTCGATACGAACGTAGTGAACCTGGTACAAGAGTGAGCGTGGTGTCCGGTGATCGCGAAATAGAGGCAACCGTTCACGAGCTTCCTTTTGTTCGCGGTAGCTGGTATTCAGAGAGAGTGATGACGAATGTCTGAACAGTTGAACATTACCGATCAACCGAAGCGCGATCTGGATTACGCACAGGCTCGACTTGCATATTCAATCATTGAGTCACTTGTGGAACATACTCGCGTAGTCAGTGATCTGGTGGCAGTGATGGCCCAGGTCTTGGACGAAGACACGACTAAAGCTCTTACACAAACGCCGACCTGGTCAGCATACCTCGATAGCCGTCGCTCGATGGAGAAGACGCGTCGCGACGTCGAAACCTTCGCCGAGATCCTCAAGCAACTCCAACCCGAGTAAGTTAGCAGGACCATCCCGCTATATAAGGTCCATCGAAGGACGTGCTTAAATTCAGCTAGTTTGCCTTGGAATTTCGTTGGAGTGATTTCGCGCGCCTTCGTGGAGCGCCTTGTCTTGGAACCGTAATGACGATCCATGAAATCACAATAACAATCTCATTGGAAGAAGGTGCTTCCTACAGTTCGGAAGCAAATTTAGATAGGAGAGCGACGGTCGCATCGGTGAGTTGAAACGTTGTGTCGCCGAAACGAATTGCCAGCTTCTTAGCAGATGAAAGTTTTACAAACTCCTGATACGGGAGACTAAACACCATTCGTTCACCAATCCAGAGTCGTCCTGGAACAGGCTTCATGATCGCTGATCGACTCGAACCAAAGTGAACCGATTTTCCGTCTACCAGAAAAACGACGTACAAATCGGAATTCAACTGTCTCTGCTTCACTACCGAAACCAATTCAAGCACAACCTTTTCCGGATTGGACGGCGGAGTCGTACCTTTGAACGAATACGATAATGAGAGGTCCAACCGATGATATTTGCCCCGCTCATAAGCAATCCGAGTAGCGGGTAGTTGAATAGTTGAGATGTTCTGCTGCTCGTCGAAAGTTTTTTTTATTTCGACGTCCTGAGGCAAAGCGACAATTGTCGTGAGCAGCAGCGTCGGGGCAAGTACCAGAAATTTGATTTTCTCAATCATGATTTAGACGGTGGCCGATGAGTACAGTACCGCGAGCGAAGCGACCGGATGCTGCCCCTCAACGAACCCATCATCAGGGTTAGACCGTCCGAAGAGTACAGTACCGCAAGCGAAGCGACCGGATGCTGCCCCTCAACGAACCCATCATCAGGCTTTAGACCATCCGATGAGTATAGTACCGCGAGCGAAGCGACCGCATGCTGCCCCCCAAACAACCCATCATCAGGCTTTAGACCATCCGATGAGTATAGTACCGCAGCGAAGCGACCGGATGCTGCCCCTCAACGAACCCATCATCGGGCTTAGACCGTCCCATGAGTGCACCATCCGGTCGCTGCGCTCGCGGTACTGTATTATCACTAGTTGGAACAGGTGATGAGGTTGAACACTCCAAGATTGCTTCGGTGCTCATTAACGCTTCTAAATCCAGCTACTCTCGCAAGATCTGCTGTTCGTCGATTCACGTGATCGCAAAAAAGCGGCGCTGTTACCAGATTGAGCACGTCAAAAAATATTCCTAATGGACCATTGGGGCGGACGTGTTCCAGCAAGACGACTATGCCGCCGGGGCGAACCACTCGACGCATCTCGGCCAATGCTTTCCCAGGTGAGTTGACCGAGCATAAAACCAGGGTTGAAAAGGCTGCGTCGAAGGCGCCATCCTTAAAAGGCAGGTCTTCAGCGTCGTTTTGAACAAAGGATATTTTTGGGGGACGGTCCTTTTCAGCAGCAATGCGGAGCATCTCGAAACTCAACTCGCTAGCGATTCCCCGCGCTCCGGACGAATAGTATCTAAAGTTTAAACCCGTTCCAGTTCCGACTTCGAGAGTGAAAGCGTTTCCGGGGATGTAGCTCAAAGCTTCTTCTCGCAGGCGACTGAGAAACCATCGTTCGAGCGGACGTATGGCGCCATCATACGACGTCGCAATCTTATCGTAGTGCGGCTGGGCCATCGTCCTCAGCGTATCATCATGATGACTTGTCTCTCGCGTCCACCATCAAACTCACACAAAAAGATTCCCTGCCATCGGCCTAGCAACAACCTGCCGTCCTTAAACGGAATCGTTACTGATGGTCCTACCAGGCTTGCCTTGATATGCGCATCGGAATTTTCTTCACCGTGCCGGAAACCCATGCCGTGTTGTGGGATTAGCGTGCGCAGCGCGTGCAACATATCTCTCGGCACATCAGGATCTGCATTCTCATTAACCGTTAAGCCGGCGG
>DASROI010000480.1:0-26334 GCA_035646955.1 Pyrinomonadaceae bacterium | reverse complement strand
GTATTTCAACGAGCGGGTCAGGGTAGTTACTTGCAGTTTATGGCGCCAGGCGTGATCGGAATGACCGTACTCTTTACTTCGATTTTCTCTGGAATTGCATTGCTTTGGGATAGACAATTTGGCTTTTTAAAAGAGACGCTGGTGGCTCCTGTATCTCGGCTTTCAATTATGTTGGGCCGGACACTCGGCGGTGCAACGGTAGCCATTATTCAGGGTCTACTGATTTTTATCGTGTGCTTGATCGCCGGTTTTCGTCCTACGAGTGCGACGGCCATCCCGATCGCGATTCTCTTCATGATGCTGATAGCAATAGTTTTTGCCGCGCTTGGTACGATTATTGGTTCGAGTCTGAAAGACATGCAAGGCTTCCAGCTGGTCATGAATTTTCTAGTGATGCCGATCTTCTTTCTGTCTGGCGCGCTGTATCCGTTAACTAATCTGCCCAAGGTTCTGGCGTTACTGACACGACTGGATCCACTTACTTATGGCGTGGACGGAGTACGAAGCGTCTTAATCGGTGTCACACACTTCGGGGCCACAGTGGATGTTGCCGTGTTGATAGGAGTTGCGATATTGCTCCTGACTCTCGGTGCCTGGCGCTTCTCAAAGATAGAGATTTGACTCTACTAGATTATTTGCGTCATTTACCGGGAGAGTCACAGGCATTAATCAATCGAAGACACTAGTCAGGGTCATCTTGGATATTTTCGGTAAAGACACCGATGTAAGGCTAAGTTTTGATGAAGTAGAGGTGCTGGAATTCCGATCCGCCAAAGCCTCCTCCATATGGCTCAGATAACTAATGCGAGTTGGAGACCTCTGGGTGTTGCGCATTGAGCGGGCCCACTCAGTTCGAACCTTAATGGCCATTTCCCAGAATCATGCAGTTGGGGCGTCGGCAGAGCGGCGAACGTGAGAACCCACCAGAATCATGCAAGTGGGGAAGGGTGGCAGAGCGGCAAATGTCATGAACTCTGCCTACTCGAATCTAGCGTCGCCCCCGCGCTTCAGTATCTTCAATTTAAGCTTTGACATTGTAAGTGCACAAAGAGCGGGGGCGACGCTAGATTCGTGTAGGCAGAGTCTCGACATTTGCCGCTCTGCCACCCTTCCCCACTTGCATGATAGCTGGTGAGTTCTGATATCAGCCGCCCTGCCACCCTTCCCCACTTGCATGATAGCTGGAAGTTGCGAGCTGAGCCGTCGTAGTCTTTCAACCCCCCATAGATTACTAACTTTAGACACGATGACTCATCAAACAAAAATGGCGTCCCTGACTGAGGCAGGAACGCCATTAAAACCGTTCAATAAAAAATTAAGCTGCTCTTGAGTTCGTGCCCAAACCGAAACAAGCTTGAATTTCTTCCCGGTCGACTGTCTCCCGATCCATCAAGAGTTCTACCAAACGAGCGATCGAGTCACGTTCCGCTTCGACGATCTCACACGCTCGCTGCAGTTGATAGTTAATCAACTCATTAGTAGCGTCTTCAACCCTATCGAGCAACGTCTGACTAACCGGCTGCTCTGACTGTCCCAGGTGAATTGGACCAAGTTTACTCATGCCAAATTCGCTAACCATCTTACGGGCAATTTCCACTGCTCGCTCGATGTCGTTTGACGCCCCTGCAGTCATTGTTGAAAGGATCACCTGTTCAGCAGCACGACCTCCCAGCAGTAACGCAATCTGATCTTCCAGATATTCACGCTTCTTCATCAAGCGATCCCGCTCCGGCAATGATTGAGTGACGCCAAGCGCGCGACCCCGAGGAAGGATCGAAACTTTATGAATCGGATCGCCATGTTCGACCAGGAGACCAACCGCAACGTGGCCAGCTTCATGCACTGCGGTTGCATACCGTTCTTCTTCGTCCATGGTGAAGCCCTGACGCTCGGCGCCCATCAAAACCCGGTCGCGGGCATATTCAATATGCCTGCGCCCAATCGATTCAGCATCATCCCGAGTTGCACATATCGCCGCTTCGTTCATCAGGTTCGCGAGCTCGGCGCCGGAAAAACCCGGAGTGCCACGCGCGATCCACTGCAAATCAAGACCTTCTTCGAGTTTTAGCTTCCTTGAATGGACCTTCAGGATCTCTTCGCGGCCACCAGCGTCAGCGAGATTTACGGAAATCTCACGGTCGAACCTGCCCGGACGGGTTAACGCTTTATCAAGAATATCCGGCCGATTGGTGGAGGCAATTACGATCACTGTGCTGCTCTGATCGAAACCATCCATTTCAACTAACAACTGATTCAAGGTCTGATCCTGATCGGCAGAGGCTGAGTCGCCGCCGCGGCCACGTCGTCGACCTAGCGCATCAATCTCGTCAATGAAGATTATGCAGGGCGCCAGTTTTCGGCCTTTCGCAAACAAAGACCGAACTCGAGCGGCGCCTAATCCAGCGAACTTTTCCTGGAATGTTGAACCAGAAGCGGCGAGAAACGGTACTCCAGCTTCCTTTGCGGCCGCTCTAGCCAGTAGCGTTTTCCCAGTGCCCGGAGGTCCATAAAGCAGAATGCCCCGCGGCACTCGCCCACCGAGGCGGCTAAATTTTTCGGGGTTACGCAAAAATTCAATTGTCTCTGTCAGCTCAGCTCTTGCCTCATCGACACCTGCGACATCGTTGAATCCAACTTCCTGTTTGCCATTTTGATCGTGTAGCTCGAAAGAGCCATGTCCGCTCATACTGGCATGAACCCTCCAGCCAACCACGCCCAGGAGCGCAAGACTGAAGATTGGCAGGATCCAGTTCAAAGCCGTGGTAAGTGGCCCCGGCTGCATCGGTCGAAACTCGACGGGGACGTTCTTCTCGCGGAAGATTTGAACCAATTCATGCTGGGCAGCTTCACCGGTAACAGTTGCCACAACAACAGAGCCGTCGGCTTTTGTTACGGAAATTGTTTCGCCCTCAATCTGCAAAGCCTGAGCGCTACCTGCCTGGCCCAGTGCATAAAGCTGCGAGTAGTTAATCGTTTGTACCTGTTGGCGCTGACGGAAATAATTTATTGCGGCTATTGAAAGAATAATAGTGACACTGAAAACGGTCAGGCAGACCAGCGCTACTCTGCGACTGCGCAGAGATACCTTTGGCGCGGGGGTAGGCATAAAGACCTCCAGAAGATCCCAATCGAAAAACGGGGTTCGATTGAGCTCGAGTTTATTTAGAAACTGAAAAGAATCGGGTCAGGAAAGCGACGGAACTTCTTAGGAAGGGCCCGCACGCGAAAACTGAGAAGCGGTAACGCTATTGATGTTCGGCAAGTGAAAACTCGATCCGAGCACCAGTGAACAATTTAACAGCCATCGCAATAATAAGTCCAGAAGAAGATTTCCAAAGACCGCAATCTCTTATCCAGCAGCTCTCGCTCGAACGAGTTTGACAGCGAAAGGCGTCGACCAGTTGCCCGCCAGGACAATAAAACGTGAATCGACCACAAGAATATTGAATTAAATCACTTCGTAGAAAGCACGAGTGACTTATTTTGGTACGGGGCTTCTTTAAGGTAGGACTCAAACTTTGAGGATTTCGGCGAATTCTCAATGTTCGAGCGATGGCATGCTCGTTGCTCAAGCCCCAGTTGATTGCTTTTGTACCAAACGAATCATTGGGAAGCGGACTTGGTCGACAAAAGGAGGAGAACGAAATGCTTTGGACCATTTTTGTGATTTTGCTAGTTCTTTGGCTGTTAGGTATGGTCAGTAGCTATACGATTGGTGGTTTTATCCACATCCTGTTAGTGCTGGCACTAGTGGTATTGCTAATCAACATTATCGGGGGCCGTCGCACGGTCGTTTAGGCAAACCGCACACTGTTTGCCCTGCTGAGCGCGCCAGATCGCTTCGATGAGCGGTGATAGCTCCTAAGTCTCAAATTTGAAGACTAAACAACAACTGGCAGATCGAGTGCGCTTGTGATTCGCCCTACTGGATAAAGGCCCATATTTGGGTCCCAGTAGGGCGAACGCTTATAAAAATATCTCAGACGCTCGTAAGAATTCTGCGCAAGGCGCGGATCTGCAGCCAGCGCTTTTTCAAATTCATCTTGCAATTCTGGGTTAGCTGAAATCATGTCGCGAGCCAACTGCTCCAGGACATAAGGCTCTCCGTATTCTTTCTCTTCAAAAATGGCGTTGAAGAAACCCCACCGAACAAACGAATCGGGAGCTTGCGGTTCGAGTAAATTCAGCACCAGGCGCGCTAACGGCTGATTGAAAGGCACGACCGTCGAGCCGGCGACAAATTCTCTCGCTTCATTGGTAGTAACCACCTTAAAACGAGGCATGTGTCTACCCTCGAATGGCAGACTGGGCCATTCGACGTCGACAAAGCGATAGCTCTCAATTGGAATATTTGCAGTTCTAGTCAATCGTTGAGTGTTTAAACCGTGGAAGCCTAAAATCTCGATCACCTCACTCCATTCAACGGGAACTATGTAAGCAATTGGAGGGACGATCGAGGTCGTTACCCGCAAAGTCTGGTACATAGGCACAATTAGATCCAACGGCTCTTCGCCATAAATCACGCGAAGATCGTCAGAAATTTCACTGTGCTCCGTCGTGTAACTGAATGCCTTGAGCTCGAATGGAGTCGCTATGTCAGTCAGTTCGAACTCCACAGCATAATTTCCACGCTCGGCGGCTCGCCCATCTACACGCCGACCTAATTCAATTAATCGCTTTGGATCTCTATTCACTTCGCTCAGCGCTGCTCGCAAAAAATCATAAGTGCCCTTCACGCGAGACTCGTAGTCCTTGAGCATGTGAGTTTCAATCAAGATTCCCGGTCTGTTTCTGATCGGTACATAACCGGTTGAGAATCTCGGTGGACCATTAAAGTCTTTCATGCCCATTGGGAGATCCCGGTTATCGATAAACTCGAGATACCAGGAAACTGTATTTCCAGCAGCCGCAGTGGCAGCAAACACCTTCTTCCCAAATACATCCTCTTCCCATTCAATGATTTCGGGATCAATACCTTCATGGCGTTCGTAATGAAAAGTGATGTTCGAGCGGTAGTCTGCGCCATCGCTTACGTGGCAATCAATAAAGAGGTCAGGTTGCCACTCATTCCAAAGTTTTAGCCAGGCGCGCGTTTCCGGAGTGTCAGCCTTCATGTAATCACGATTCAAATTCTGGTAGGTGCGCGTAGTTCGCCAGCCCATCGAAACTGGACCATTCTGGTTTATTCGACTGTAAGGGCTCGACCGCTCATGGCCGTCGGTGTTGTAAATGGGAATGAATAACAGTACAGCATTCTCGAGGATGCTCGGAACGGACTTAGTGATGGTGAGATCGCGAAGCAAAGCGAAGCCAGCATCCTTGCCATCAGGTTCACCTGAGTGGATACAAGCTTGAATAAGAACTACCGCTTTTCCGCCTGCTTTTGCAGTTTCTGGCGTGAAGGACTGCGACTCAGAAGCTACGAGCAGGGGCAACTCGCGGCCCTGCCCACTGTTGCCAAAACTACGAAATTCAATTGCCGGTGAGGCTGCCGCTAGCCGCCGACAATAATCGATAGTGTCAGCATATGTCGGGGTTTCCCGGTAGTTAGTCTGTTCAGCGTGAGTGGCCCATTCAGAAGAAGCATTATTTATCATCGGTCAATTTCCATTCGTCATTTGTCATTTTAGAGAATTCGAAGTCGCTCGACCCTACCGAGTGTCTGTTCAAATGACAAATGATAAATGGAAACTGACCAATGACAAGGCTGTAAGGTTCGCCAGGCGATGTCCGATAAGCTTTAGCTTGTCGGAACCTCAATATGCCAGGCTCACTTCATCAGCACCGACAAGCTAATAAAGCTTATCGGACATTCACCGCAATGAGGAATTACAACTACGGCACTCTTTCCGCCTTCTGGCGTTGAGAGTGCCGCATGATGAGCAGCGAATGTACATCGTTCGCGCAAACCAATTTGTAATGAATGCGCTGCCGCCTAAAATCAACACGAGCACGGCCGCGTTCAGCAGAAAGTCCTTCAATCCCTTCGAATCCCTCTCGACGAAACGTAAAAAGCGCGACCGCGTTCATACCCGTGTTGGAACGCGCTGTCAAGCTCATCATCCGCATAGGATTCCCTTAGATGTGACTCGACATCGTTGTATAGCCGACCTCGCCTTTCGGGATGCTGCGCTGCGTGAAAGCCACGCCGATAACTCATTTCGTCAGCATCAAAGTTCCGACCGGTCGAAGCATAGCTTTCTCGTTCACTGTCACGGATCGGTTGCCACCACTGCTCCCTCAAGCTTTCTTCATCTTCAGCTCCATTACGATCGAAAATCCCGCGGGCCTTCAAGGATTCGGCACCATCGTTCGCATAAGCTATCAACACCGTATGTCCGCGCCGCAGCGCATCTTCGTAAAGATAAACATCTTCACGCGGTAATCCTTCGCCCAACTCCTCTTCAAGTGTCTCACCTACTTTTGCGCCGGCTACCGCGCCGCCAGCTCCCAGCAGGGCCGCGCCCAGTAAACCAAAAGCGAGTACTGGACCAACGCCGGGAATCGCCAACGTCGCCACCGCTAAACCAACGGTTGCGCCCCCGGCCGCTCCCATTGCTCCGCCTACAGCCGCCCCCATGGCCTTGCCCATGCCCGGCTCTTCCGTATCAACAGTTGGTACCGCCCGCTCAATTTGCTGCGGGTCGCTCCCGGGTACGAGCAGACCTATTCTCTTATCCGGAAGACCAATACTCCGTAAATCCTTGATCGTTTGTTCAGCCTCATCACGAGTCTTGAATACTCCAGTTATCCCTTCCATTCGACACTCCCCTTCCTCCATTTGATTACACGTCTGATCACAGGAATTGTGAGCACCCAGCGGGCCACAACTGCTTTCGACACAAATCGTTGAGGAAATCTGCAGAGCTATGTTAGAGTCCAGTTGCGAACTCAAATCTCGATCTCAAAGGTGACAGGGATGTTCGACATCGTAGACAAGTACTGGCCAATGTCTGTGGGAGATGGCAAGGCGACTCGCAAGAAGCGGCCGCGTATTCTCGCCATTACGACCGATTGTTGTACCGGTTGCTCGGGATCGCCGGCGTGTATTGAGTACTGTCCTATCGACGCATGCATGTTTTGGGTTCCGGACGAGGACCACCCTCCGTTCGGCAGAATCGAAGTTGACCCCTACCTTTGTATTGGCTGTCAAAAATGTACGAGCAAAGGTCCGGATGGCGCTTTTCTTGATGGTTGTCCGTGGGACGCGATTGAGATGGTTCCAACTGACGACTGGGAAGCGGTTCACGGCATCGTCCTGCCGGATTCGCCACCTGTTCCGCCAGCTTAGTTACTTTTGACTGCTGCGAGAAGTGATTGCTTTCGCCGTGATTTCTGCCTGTTTCTTCACCCGTGATGAGGCATCGTTAGAGTTGGAGTAGGAACTGATCAATTCCAGATCGGATTCTTTTCCAATTAAAGCAAGACCTCTTAGCGCCTCCCAAACACTCTCTTCATCTGAATTCAGACTCAGTAACGGTTCGTCGGCGCCTATTTGGGAACCATTTGTCTTAAAGATCTGTTCAATGCGTCCCGGCAACGGGGAGCGAAGCTCGACCGGTTTCTCCGAGTCGTTTTCGATTCTGGCCAGCAGCGTTCCTCTTGAGACGTTAGCACCGTCGTGAAGTGTACTTGCGACCAGCCCTCCATGCGCCACCTTAATCACGTACGGTCTTAGCACCGCCAGCAATTCATCTCTGCCACTGTCGTCCGCAAACCTTATCAACGCGAGTGCCGCGTTTCTTCTGACTATTGGTTCTGGATCATGGATGAATTCCTTCAGGGCGGCATGAAATTCCTGATTATGGTTATCGAAACCCATTAACCAGGCGACAGTGAGACGAAATTCGGTTTCCGGACTCTTGCTCAATCGCAGCACATCCGGGTACCAATTCCGGGCACTACTGTCGTTGCGTTCGATACGTTGCTGGACTTGCAGCAACGCATGCTGGACGTGACGTGGGTTCTTTTCATCAACGAGGTATTTAGTGATGTCGGCGTCAGAGAGCCCACGTCCGAACCACGTGAAATACCAGGCTAAAAAGGTTGCAGCAAGGAAAAGAAAAGCGAGAATAAGGATTGGACCAGAGGCTCGAACACGTCTCGTCGCTTGGACAACAGCCGTCTCAGGATGATTCCCGTCTTGGTCCATGCGAGTTAACAGCAGTTTAGGAGGGATAAATTTGATAGAGCATAAGATAAACGATCACGCCCGTTACCGAAACATAGAGCCACAGCGGCAACGTGATGCGAGCTATCCGGCGATGACGTTCAAAGTCCGACCGCAAAGCGCGATAGAAAGTAATCAGGATGAGTGGAACGATCACAATAGCGAGAATTGTATGTGTAGTAAGAATGGTGAAATAGATTGACCGCACGATTCCCTGTCCAGTAAAGCGCGTCGTTCCATGATTAAAGTGATAGATGAGATAGGAGATCAGAAATATCGTTGACAGTACAAACGCACTAACCTGGCAGTTTCGGTGAGCCTTTATATTATGCCGCCGTATAAACAGATATCCTGAGAACAGCAGAACTGCGCTGGCACTATTCAAACAGGCATTTATGTGCGGGAGGTATGAGAGTGCGTCGATCATCAATGAAATTCCACAAACGGAAGAGACTCTGTAAGAACTCAACCTTCTCATTCTCCCCAAGATTCAGCTTGGGGCAAAGAGACGCCTGTCAGAAAGCGTCAACCGTTTCAACGGTTTATCTTGAACTCAAATCCTAAGCGTCGACATTTCGCAAACCGTTAAAACGGTTGCCGAGATTCGGACTGGAGCGTGCTACCCCAAGCTGAAGCTTGGGGAGAATGAGAAGGTTGAGTTTTCACACAGTCTCTGACTTCGGTGGTGTCTGACAGGAAGCATTTAGGGCTTGGGCTAGGCCGAAACTGAAATCACCACGCGGCCGAAGCCGGTGGTTTCCTGTTTTTTGAGCAACGCCTCACTTGTCCTGTGCCGCCTTCCCTTTCTCAGTAAGAGAGTAGAAGTCGTTCCCTTCTTCCTGAAGCAGTCCCTCCTGGACCAGCCGTTCGACGATATCAAAGACCGCCGTGCGCGCGTCAGGATCGTTACCACCGGCTTCAAATAATTCATGAAGATCGAGAGTATCTTTACGCCAGACGGAAAAGCTCTTTAAGACTTTACGGGTAAGTTCGTCCACAGCTTTACCTATTCAGGGCTGGCTTCTTTCTGACCAAGATTGGCAACTATGGCTCTAACATCGGCAGGCATCGCCCGGCCTTTGGCGTCAAGCATAGGCTTCCTCGGCGAGGCAGCAATTTGGCCGGAAGCGGAAACGGTGGGACTTTCCGAAGTCTTCTTCATGAAGGGAATGGGAAGTTTGTTTTGAGACTTCAAATAAAGCAGGGGGCTCGCGGCGAACATGACCGCCATGACTAAACAAATCGTCATGATAAAAAGCGTGTCCGTGGTGAGAATGTCGCCGGCGGTGACAGCAGTTACGACAATCATCGCCAGAAAAACGAGCGTCACCAGGATACAAATGAAATTTAGTAAACCGAGTTCTTTGCTCATCGATGTTTCAAAGGATTGTCTTAATGCTTTGCTTTGCCAGCAGGTTTCCGGCGCTCACCTAATTCTTCATAGCCACATCGTTCGCACTGCCACACGGGAAAAGCGCCTTCTGGATCGGCTGTGGATTGATAGACGGCCCGGTCTGACGGGATTATCTTGCCACCGCAACGAGGACAGGATCTACCTCGAGTCGTGCGCCACTCAACGTCAAGTTGCAGCGGATTGTCGTCTGCCATGTCAGGAGATGTCGTCGCTTGTGTTCCCGCCATGTCCATCCGTGATTTCGCCCCGATAACGACGCAAAACTACGAAGATGGTGCAGAAGATCGAAACCGGAGGGATCAAGAGCACGAGTACACCAATATTGAAATTACGGATGAACTTGCCGTTGCCTGACCCGGCTAGAGCGGCCCGACACATCGAACACTGGGCGTCAGCGGGTAAGGCAAACACGATCAAAACCGAGATTGCCAGAACGACAAATAATATTTTTCGCCAGGAACTCATAGCTTAAGGCTCCTCAGCTGGCGCCGGAGCGACCGGTGGCGCCTCCTTGAACTTATATCTTAACTCGGATGAGCGAAAACTATCCGGAAAGAAAACAAAGAGCAAGCAGATACAGATAACGAGCATCGGTATCAACGTAATGATCAGGCTGAATCGTTCAAACTTCAAGTGCATGAAGTAAGCGACGATCAGGGCGGCCTTAATAATCGATAGCCCCAGGAGAATCGTGAGCATGAAATGGATGGGCATCGGTCGATAGGCCAGGAAAATCTCGATGAAAGTCAAAAGTACCAGCCAGCCCCAAATGGAAATGAATAATTTATTGGTTCCAGCAAAATGTGCGTCTTCGTGTGCACTCATTTCCGATTCCTCCCTATTTGGCCAGGTGTCCACCAACGTCAACCGACATGATGTAGATGAGCGGAAACACAAACATCCAGACCAGGTCTACAAAGTGCCAGTACAGGCCGCTGATCTCGATATCTTCATGTTTCAGTTTATTTACTCGAAGGGCGACTATAAAGAGGTAGAGTGCGCCGGTAGCGACGTGAAACATGTGGAGACCGGTAATGGCAAAGAAGGTGGCGCCAAAGAGTGGCGTTGGCGGAGTTCCATCAGCGAGCGTAAAAACTTTAACCCAATGCTCGGGTAAGAAGAATGGCCTGAGACCTTCGTGAATCAGGTGATTCCACTCGATCAAGTGGAGAACGATAAAAGCGAGTCCGAAGAAGATGGTTGCAAAAATCCACTTCCTCGCACCTGCTTTGTCGCCTCGACTGGACGCCGAAACGCCAAACACCATCGTCAAGCTCGAAGAGAGAAGACAGAAAGTCATCACCGACGAGAAGACAATACTCGGATAGAAAGGAAACGGCGTGGGCCAGTTATTTGACGCACGCAAATAACTATAGCCAATTAGCAGCGCCGAGAATGTCAATGAGTCGGAAACGATAAAAAGCCACATTCCCAACTTGCGATGACCTACTCGATATGGAAAGGCACCGCCATCCCAATCTACGGCCGGAAAACGTTCCGCACGTGCTTCAGTGCTCACCCTGTCACCTCCAAAGGAATAGGAGTAGGAATAGGTAGATCCAAAGAGCGTCCATAAAATGCCAGTAAATCGCAACCGCATCAGTTGCCGCGCGCCGGCGTTCAGAAATGACGCGTTTGCCTTGCGAACGTATTAAAAGAAAAGCCACCGCAAGTAGCCCACCAATTACGTGGACAGCGTGAGTTGCGGTTAACAAATAAAAGAATGAGCTATGTGGATTACTGGTCAGGAAAATTCCCTGGGCAGCAAGTTGCTTCCACGCAAGAATTTGCGAGCCAACAAATAGAACCCCAAACACGCCTGTGACCAACAGCCATCTGAAGGAGGCTGATGGAAGGTCGGCGTTCATCTTTCGTTTTGCCATCTGAAAGGCGCCACTACTGATCAGAATCAGGGCTGTGCTCACGAGAACTGCGCGCGGCATGGCAAGCCGGAACCAATCACCGGCTGAACCTGCACGCACGATGTAGGCGCTGCTCAACGAAGTGAACAACATCGCAATCGACGCGAGGAGGACCCACATACCGATTCGATATCTTGAGCCTATTGAACTGCTTTGGAAATTCTCTTCTAGTGCTGCCATTTTGTATCTCACTTCAAAACTAATAAGAGCAAAAATAACCAAACCCAGATTGCGCCCATTGCATGCCAGTAGAGTGCAACCACTGCTGCCCAGGCATTTCGCTTCTCCGTCTCCGGCTTAAGGATATTCATGCTCGACTTTATTAAGAGAAAAACGAGCAAAAATATGCCGCCTAATAAGTGAACGCCGTGTACCGCGGTAAAAAAGTAGAAGAAGCTACTGTGCGGCTGGCCGACAAAGTAGACTCCCGCATCCTTCAATTCTTTCCAACCGATTAGCTGCGAAGAAAGGAATGCCAAACCCAACGCAAGCGTAACCAGGAGCCAGTTGACGTACCGGCGCGACTGTTCGAGTTGTAAAGATCGTTTAGCCCTGGAGAGTGTCCAACTACTGAAGAGAATGATGCCGGTGCTTGCAAAGAACATGTGTGGCATCGCCACTCTTTGCTCTCCATGTACCGACATGATGTACACGCTCGAGAGAGCTGCAAACATCATTATGACGGCCGCCAGGACCACCCACATCGTGATGCGGTAACGAGCCGGCGAAAACTTGCGCCGCGATCCGTCGTCACCATGCCAACCGTTCCCGCCTGGTTTCTTACCGTTTGGTCCGGGAAACTTCGCGCCGGAACCGGTCCCTTTTTTCGTTACAGACTTAGTGCTTGTGACCATTGTGGCCATTACCGCCTGGTACTTCTGAATCGGCTTCGGCCTGCATTATGAAATCTCTCGGGGCACCTGGAACCGCAAACTCATAGGGTCCACGGTAAACAGTCGGCAAGATGCCTGCAAAATTGTCATGTGGCGGAGGCGTAGCCGTATTCCACTCGAGCGTAGTTGCTTCCCACGGATTGTCACCCGCCTTCTTACCCTTGAAGACGCTCCAGATTACGTTGAAGTAAAAAACAAACTGCGTCGCAATTGTGATGATGGCCGCGACTGAGACGAAGACAACCAGCGGATGAAGTCCTTTTAAGAACTCATACTCGGTGAACTGAGAATAGCGTCGGGGCATACCTGCAATTCCCATGATGTGCATCGGCATAAAAATGCAGTAGACACCGATAAACGTTATCCAGAAGTGGAATTTGCCCAAGCCTTCACCAAGGAATCTGCCGAACATTTTCGGGAACCAGAAATAGAGCGCGGCAAACATTCCGAAGATCGACGCAACACCCATCACGAGGTGGAAGTGACCGGTCACAATGTAGGTGTCGTGCATAGCGAGATCGAGTGAGCTCTGGCCCAGAATCAGACCGCTAATACCACCAGCAACGAAGAGGGACACGAAACCTAACGCGAACAACATCGCAGTTGTAAATCGAATCCTCGAACCCCAAAGTGTACCCAGCCAGTTAAATGTCTTAACGGCGGAAGGAACACCGATCGACAGCGTCAGAATCGAGAAAGCGACAGCGGAGTACGGACTCATTCCGCTGATGAACATGTGATGACCCCAAACAAAGAAGCCAAGCAAACCGATCGCGAAGATGGCAAACACCATTGCTCGATAGCCAAACACGGGCTTGCGCGCGAAGGTGGCCAGAATGTGCGACGTCGCTCCCATTCCGGGAAGGATCGCGATATAGACTTCCGGGTGACCAAAGAACCAGAACAGGTGTTGCCAGAGAATCGGTGAACCACCGGTGTGCAGCGGAAAGTTCGGATTTGAACCTGAAAGAAGTCCGCTGACATACAGTCCACCCGGAATAAAGAAGCTGGTGCCCGCAACTCGATCAAGCAGCAGCAGGATGCCGCCGCCGAGTAAAACGGGAAACGAAAGGAGAGCCAGAACTGCGGTCGTAAACCAGGCCCAGCACGTAAGCGGCATGCGCATCAACGACATGCCTTTGGTCCGCATATTCAAAAGGGTGGTGATGAAGTTGAGCGCTCCGAGCAGCGATCCCACGCAGAAGATCGCGATGCTGATCACCCAGAAGTTCATACCGGCACCCTGTCCTGGCCCGGCAACCTTTCCGAGGGCGCTCAGTGGTGCGTATCCCGTCCATCCTCCGATTGGTCCAACGGTGCCGCTGCCACCGACAAAGGATGGGCCAAGCGCTGCGAACCACTGGCCAATTGATTGATTTCCTTCAACCACGATGGCAAACAGGATCACGATAAAGCCGACAAACGTTACCCAGAACGACATCATGTTCAAAACGGGGAACGCCATATCTTCGGCGCCGATTTGTATAGGCAGGAAGTAGTTGCCAAACCCGCCCTGAGGCGCGGTGGTCAGCACGAAGAACACCATGATCGTTCCGTGCATTGTCACCAGCGAAAGATAGAATTCAGGCGTCATCAGTCCGCCCGGCGCACCTGTCGGGAAGAATGTCTCCAAGATGGGCCAATTGGTTCCGGGCCATGAAAGCTGCAGCCGCATGAGGAGCGACATGATCATGCCGACGAGCACAGCCGCCAGGGCCAAAATGATGTACTGGATTCCAATTACCTTGTGGTCCAGACTAAAGATGTACTTCCGGATAAACCCCGTGGGTGCTGGGTGCCGGTGAACGCCCTCGTGAGTCTCTGACATCAGTCATCTCCTCGTAAATTGATAAGCTCGAGAACCGAAAAGCACAGATCGAATCAATAAGTCGGCAGCGAATACTTCGCCAGTAGTTCAGTCATCCGCGTTTGAAACTGTTCCTGCGGTAATGCCTTCAATGACTGTATTTCGTCTTCCGGCAGCACCAACATATAACTCTTCATCTTGAAGTGAAGTTGTCCGCACAATTCAGCGCAGGCAAGCTCATATTTGCCAACTTTATTTGCGGTGAAGTGGACCTTGATTTCCATTCCGGGAACCAGATCCTGTTTGAAACGAAGTTGGGGGACCCAGAAGTTGTGAATGACATCTTTGGATCGCAGTCGGAGCTCAACGGGCCGGTTGACTGGAATTGCCAGGGCCGCTGTGACTGAGTCGTCCTTGGCATTCGGATCAGTTTCGTCGATGCCGATGAAATTCAGCGCTCCATCGTCAATCAACTTGGGATCGGTCCGTCCGAACACGTTGTCGTTGCCGGGGTAGTGGAAATTCCACTGAAACTGTTGGGCCACGACCTCGACCTGGTATGAGCCGGCCGGCGCATCGTTCAGCCGCAGGTTGGCCCAAACGCTTTGACCCATAACGGCGAGGGCAATGAAGATTACTGCGGTTATCACTGTCCAAATCATCTCAAGCCGGTTGCTGCCATGCGAATAGACGGCGCGGTCACTCGGATTTCCGGTGTCCCGGAATTTCCAGATGGCCCAACCCAATCCAATTTGAGCGGCACTAAATGAGATGCCGACAACCAGGATTGTGATCGTGAACTGGCGGTCGAGGGCCGGAGCGTGTTCAGAAATCGCGGCAGGAAACCACCACTTCTTACTGACGAAAAGGAGCACTGACAAGAATGTCAGGACCCAGATAATAACCGCAAGAACTCGTCCCATCGGTTACCTCTCCTTTGACGTGGGCGGAGAGCCAGCGATCGCTGGCCTTCCGATCAACTTTGAATTGGTGACTCTCGTTGCGTACTGATCGACAAACTGGAGTTTGTCGCGTTACTACTTATTGACAACCATCAAGAAAAACAGAAGCGGTAGATAAAGAACTGAAGCCAGTAAAAGGCTCCGCGCGCGTTGGCGCGACATTGAGATTGCGGCGCGCACACTCGAATAAAGGAAAAGCAGTCCGAGCACCAGTGCGCCAAAGAAATAGATCTTGCCTGAGAGATGCAATACCGTGGGCAAAAGGCTTACCGGCAACAACATGAGCGTATAGAGAACAATCTGTTGCGCGGTGACGCGTCCATCCGGTTCAACAACAGGCAACATGAGTATGCCCGCGCGCGTGTAATCTTCACGGTACATCCAGGCGATCGCGAGAAAGTGTGGAAACTGCCAGAGGAACAGAATGGCGAACAACACCCAGGCTTCGACACTCAAGGTTCCACGAGCCGCGGCCCAACCAATCAGTGGCGGCACGGCACCCGGGAACGCTCCAACTACTGTTGAGAGGGATGTTCGGGTTTTTAGTGGAGTGTATGCGAATACATACCCTGCGATTACCGTGAGACCAAGCAGGGCGCTCAACGGATTGACAAAGATGAGCAGGTACGCTTCGGCAAGCACCGTCAAGCTCACACCAAAAGCGAGAGCTTCCCATGGCAAAAGCTTACCGGACGGCAACGGGCGACTCGCAGTGCGACGCATTAGACCATCAATGTCGCGTTCGGCGTATTGATTAAGCGTGGCAATTCCGGAAGAGAGAACTGCGATGCCAAAAAGGGCGCTCAGCATTGCTAGGTAATCGACGCGTGGTGAAGCAAGACCAAATCCGGCAGCCGCAGTCAGAACGATCAGAAAAGTAATTCGAGGCTTGGTAAGCTCAAGATAGGCCGCGACACGTTCGCGCCACGTCAATTGAACTCGTTCGATGTCTGCCACATGGCCCGGGAGATTTATTGCAAACTCTTCCATTATCCTATTAAAGCTCCTGAAGTCTCGCCGCTAAATTCAGTGGACATTTCTGAAGCCGGCAACACTTTATATATTCTCAAAGTCAATAAAATTGTCGTTGCAAACACCAGGGCACCACAGGCCACGTGTGCGACCGTGATTGAAATCATCGGATTCAACGGTTGCGGATCATTTGGTGATGCCAACCTGGTCAGATACGCAGCTAAGCCAAGGAACAGCTGGATCACCAGTAGCGAAGCGGCAAATAACGCCGGGCGGGTTAAAAATTTCTCGCCACGATGACGGCGCAAAACCGTTATCGAGGTAGCACCCAATGCCAACAAAACTGCGAGCGCGCCGCCAATATGTGCCAGCACCAGCTCAACTGGTAGCGGACGATCCCAGGTTGCTGAATGACGAAGCGTGGCCCCGATGATCAGCTGGAGGAATATCGTTACAACAGCCGCCGTGCCGAGATAGCGCAACGGCGGACCATCTCGCTCTTCACGCATAGGCCTCGCTTCAATCCAACTACGCGAAGTAAATACTGCAAGACTGACTGTCGTACAGAAGAAGAGCTGGGCCAATGTGGCATGGGCCGCTGAAACCACCAGCGGTAACATCAGCTTGACTGTCAGGCCACCGAGAAGACCCTGCGCAATCACTGCCAGGAGCGCAAAGAGACCTAACTTCCTAACCCACGACCTTCGCTCTTTGATCAGAATGATGATGAACAGCGCTATGGTCAACATTCCCACGGTGGTGGCGACCATTCTATGCCCGTGTTCCCAAAACAGGTTTCCAACCATCTTGGGAAAAACTTGTCCATTGGAAAGTGGCCAATCGGAAGTTGCGAGTCCGGCGTCGTGGCTGGTAACCAACGCGCCGGCGATGATTAAGAAAAACGTCGCGCAAGCGACGAATATTGCGAATCGATTTAAACCTTTGCTCATTACGAAAAACGGATGTTGCACGTTAGGTAGTATGATTTTCTCTTTAGTTAGCTGCCGTTGTCCGAGACGTGCGACCGGGCAACGGCAACCAGTCGACGTTATTAGTGTTTGCCCAACATCGGGAATTCGATCGCGGGCATCATTTTCAACGATGGCGCAATTGAAGCAGCAGCGCCTTCGCCGAATGCAAAGTCAGCCTTGGCGGCCCCACTTGCTGGAACAGTTACTTCCATTGTCTTCGATGTGCCATCCGCGCCGCCTTCTTTCCAGGCAACAACGGTGTACTTACCAGCCGGTACTCCCTTGATCGTGAAGCTACCGTCTTCAGCGCTAACTGCGAACAATGGTGACTTCATGACACCAATGTAAGCCTTCATCCAGGGGTGCTGGTTGCATTTAACTGGAATTAGAACTTCTGCGCGCGAGAAGGTCTTTTCAATCGGAGGCGCACCATTCGGCTGCGACTGATTCCATTCCTGATTCAACTTAGGAGTCGGATGGATGTTGTGTTGAGTCTTGTCACTATTTGTAATACTCAGCTTCTGGTTTGTCTGAATGCCCAACACATGCGGGCGATAGTGACAACCATTCTGGTCGAGAGTTACAGCCGTCGCAGGAGTAGCCCAGTTATATTCTCCAATCTTGGTGCCATCAGCTGCTGCTCCATCTTTCACGTATACAAATACGTTTGCCAGTTTGCCATCCTTAACCAGAGTCTCTTCGGTCGTCAGGTTAGGATTCTCACTGCCGCAGACCGGGTCAGCGGAAGTATCAATCTTCTTGGCCGGCGGTACAGTACCGGCAAAAGTGATTACGCCACTGATCGTTCCGAGATCAGCAGTCGGCGGAGCTTTCGTCGCCGAAGTAGACGGCGTCGGGGTAGCTTCGTTTGTCGGCCCCTTGCTACAAGCGGAACCCATCGCCAACAAAGACAGACCCAGTGCCAACAAAAGCCAGACTTTTGTCTGCTTCATGATCAAATCCTCCAGATTAGAATAACCTTGGATTCACTTTAACACGGAAGTCGCGCTAAAGCGGAATCCGCAAAAAGGGCTAAAACTTAGAAATCAAACTCTGTAGATTAACAGCAGCCTCGCGTCCGGGACTACTCGTCCGGATCTGCCGTCGATGACTGTAATTAATCTTTCGCCGCCGTTTCGACGCGTGATTTTGAACTGGCGCTGTACTTGCCGCTGCTGGAGGCGCTGGACCAGTAGCCAACAACTGCCGCTGTTCATCCGGACCCATCAAGAACATATAGCGGACAAGCAGGCGCGCATGGTCACTATGATAATTAGCGGCGCTCGCGGGGGGATTGGGTAGATTGATGACCCAACGATCCCCTTCTTTACGGAACAACCCGCTAGGCATCGCCGTTCCCGGACTTATCTGAGACGGATCCAACAACCAGCGGAAAGTCCAATCCGGCTTCAGGCGCTCACTTGCCAACAGGAAATTTGGCGCGATTGCCTTTTCATCGTGAGCCGCATCACCAGTTATGTGGCACTTCAAACATGGAGTACCGGAAGTGAATAACTGCCGGGCGGCGATCTTTTCCTGCTCCGTAAGTGGTTCGAGAGGCTCCTTAATGTACGGATCTTGCTGACCCGACATTGCCATAAAGAAGCGAACCAGCACCTGCAACTCGTTTGACGAGAAGTTAAAGGTCGGCATACGGAATTGCAGGTATGGACGAACCCCGTTGCGATCGAGTCCAGGTTGTGGTTTGAGTCTTGGACCAGTCGCACCTGCAGCCTGCGGTGAGCCCGAAGGTTGCGGATTACTTGCTGCGAGTGCATTGATCTGTTGAGCTTGCGCAGGCGTCTTTTCACCGCTCAGCGATGGATCGTGCAGGAACTTCAATAGCCAGGCCGGATCGACACGGGCACCCTCACTAGTGAGACGCGGAGGTAAGAGGTCTTTACCTTCGGCTGTCTGATAGAAAGGAAGATCCATGACGACTGATCGTTGCCCCACCTGAAGTTGATGACAACCCATGCAGTTGTATTTCTTGATGACCCACCAGCCATTTTGAATGTCCTGGCGGCGCTGATCCTCAGGAGTATAGAACAGCGATGATGGAACATTTGCTCCTTCAGTTCCGACACTGCCCAAAAGAAACGTAGTCAGAGCCGTTCTCCACTCAGGCGTCAGGTAAGGCTTGGGCATTCGCAGCCGGTCTTTCGGATCTTTTTCTTTACCTTCGTCATAAAGAGACGGCTGGGTGATCTTATGCTCAAAGAAACCTTTGTGGTTGTACCAGGGCTTTTCCTCTTTTTGATCGGGTCGCAGCTTCAGAGGATCGAGGCCTTCTTCGGCGTGTTTTGTCTGGAGCGCAAAGTCGAGACGTTCAATTGGGGTCGCACCTTCAACGGTCAACTCTTTACCGATTCGTTGCTCGTCTTCAAAACCCTGGATCTCGTGACAACCGGCGCAACCGTACTGCTTGATCAGGAGCCTTCCCTTCTCTTTAAGGTTGGCGTCATCCATGAACGAAGCATCGGCATAGCCCGGCGGTGACGAGAGAGAGAACAAATACGTGGCGATGTCGCGTGAATCGTTTTCCGAGAGCCGGAAGTTTGGCATCACCGTCATGTTCTGGACTTGCAATTCAGCCCCATCGTTCGGACACCGGGAATGCTGTTCCGTGTCGAACACAAACGGCAGATTCTTTTTAGCGTAGTCGTCGGCGGTTAGGTCGCGTTTCTCTTTCGGACAATAGGGAGCCACGCGTTCGCGAGGATTGTGAATCCAACGAACGATGTAATCGAAGTTTGCCTTCTCGCCTACCTTTTGCAAGTTCGCGGCAAAGGTTCCACCAATCTTGCTGTCTTCCGGGCCAATTGAGTGGCAGGCTAAGCAGCCGCGAGACTCAAACAATTGTTTGCCGTGAGCAGCGTCACCACGTTGCTGCTCAGGTAACTTGTTACTAAAACTATCCTGCCAGAGATACGCGGCGATGGCCTTGATCTGATCTTCACCGTCCTTGTCGCGCATGTGAGCGCCATCCTGCTCTTCAGCATTTGCGAAGCGCCAGAAGGTTGGCATCTTGGTGCCGGGACGGAAGTTCTGCGGATTCTCGAGCCAGACCGGAACCCACTCTTTGCGAAGCTTAACGCGCACATCTTTGAGATTTGGACCAACCTTTTTCTGGTCCTGCATCAGATACTTGGCCTGGACGTTGAGCTGATCGATTCGAGCTGCAAGTAGACTGTTGGTAACTCGGAGACTTTCCGCATGGGCCAGTAACTTTTGCGCCTCAGAGTTGTCTTCAACCTGGCCTGAACGTTCCTGGTCTGCGCGGATCTGCTTTTCGTTACCCGTGATCTGATCTTCAAGTTGGCCAATGGTCTGGCGCGCGCTTGCAAGGGCGTCCGTTTCCCGATCGAAACCTTCGTACCGATGGCAACCCATGCAGCCACGCTGCATAAACAAATCTCGACCGAGGTTAAGGGTGTCGGCCCCCTGCGTGACTCGATCTTTTGCGTGACATTGCTGACAACCCGCTTCAGTATTTTCCTTCTCGAACATGGGCCAGAGCCAGAACTTGTGTTGGCCATGTCCTTTTACTTCACTGGTGGTTGCGCGCCCGTTACCCCAGTGACAACTGGCGCAGCCGAACTTCTCGGGTTTATGGATCGCAAGAATCTCTTTGTTTGGATGACTGACAAACGCGCGCGCCCAGGAATCAGGTGTCTTACCTGGCCCATCGGGAGCCATGTTTTCCGGACGAATATCGAGAGATTCACGAACTCCCGCGTGACAAACTTCACAGCGGTCCACGATATTGTATTCATTGACACTGATCTGATGGCCCAGGATCGAATAATCGTACTTGGCCAACCCTGCCTTTAAGCCGTCGATCTGTGCCGGACCCAACCCGATAAGGTGATTCTTCAAATAATCATTCTTCTTTTTCGCGAGCTCGCTGGCAGGTTTAAGTAGTTCAGCTTTTTGTCCTAAATCCCTGGCCTTCTGTTCTCGAAGATCGTCGTAGAGTTTTTCAAGTTCCGCGTAATTGACCTTCTTAGTATCTACTGACTTTCCGTCATCTGAAGGCAACTCAATCTCAACCACCTCCTGACGCTTCTTTTCCGCTTCCCTACGGTATTTATCTTTTGCCGAGCCAGTAGCTGTTTCGACGTTGTAATTGATGACGGTGAGTTTGCCGCGTTGATTTTGGAAAGTGTCGGTAATGGCATCGAGTTTAGCTTGCGTCAGCTTGCCGCGCGCCTCAATCGCTGCTAATTCGTCCTTGATCTGTTCTCGAGCGGCGTCTTCTTCTGCTACAAGCTGCTGGTATTCGGCGCTCTGCTTGACCTCTTCTTCACTTTTACCGGCGTCAGCCTTGATGCTATCGAGGTAGCGGGTATAACGGGCGACGAAGGCTTTTTGCATGCCCTTCCATGGTCGTTGTCCAAATGCTTCATCCCAAAGCGCCCACACAATTGTCCCTGTGAGCAACAAAGCACAAAGCAGCATCCACCCGCTCGAAGATCGACTGGTAATTGGATCTTCGACTGGAACGTCTGGTTCTTTTTTGACTAACGATTCGCCTGGCCCTGGAGCGTCAGCCACTATGATCGTTCCTCCACCATTTTCATATGTTGAACCATGGAGTAACCCACACGTATTTAATCGTTAAAGCTAACCGCAAAATAAGCTTCACCGGCAGCGCAAGGAGCACGCTGACGGCAAAGAATTGAAATGTTAAGTATTGCAGGAGACTTGTCCGCGCCAGCAGTTTTTGTTCAAGTGGATCTTTGGGGAAAAGATTCTTACCAAACGGACGACGAATGCGAATTCGCTTAAAATCAACGGTCATCAACCAGTGAAAGAATAGAGCACCAACCAGGTAGAACCCGCTGACCACAATCAGGCCAAAGATAAACTTCCAGGGATTAAGAGACAGAAATCCAAGATTGAGCGCCTTACCAATTCTGCTGGTGGCGATCATGTCGTGCAGGTCGACGTTTTTATCAAACACCACCGCGTTGTGATCCCAGGTTTGTCCCGGCCAGAACCAGATCCAACCTGGTCCTCGGATAAAAGTTCCGATCACGATCAAAAGGATCCACATCAGAAAGCCCCAACCAAACATAATTAAGGAGAAGCGTCTCTGTTTGATCGTGTAGTAACCGTTTCCCAACGGATTCGAATCGACATACGGGAACACCATCAATCCAACCATAATGATCGACGGCATCACGACGCCGGCAATCCACGGATCGAAGTAGACCAGCATCTCCTGAAGGCCAAGGAAATACCACGGAGCCTTCGAGGGATTCATCGTTAAGTTTGGGTTGGCTGGCTCTTCAAGTGGCGCATTCAGTGCGATGGACCACACAAAAAGGACCACCGTAACAATCAAGGTGGCCAAAAATTCCACCCTTACCAGGTATGGCCAAACATGGATCTCCCGCGCCCAGCCCGGTCGCCACGGTTCAACTTTGCGATGATGAGTCTTCGCAAGTTTTGTATCGCCTTCAAGCTGTTCGACCAATCGATCGTTCGCGAGTGCCTGTTTGATTCCGAGCCACGTAAAGAACGGCACCAAAAATAGCATCGCGACAATCGGAACGTTGTCAGGCGCTGACGCTATCACCCAGAGTTGGTGCCAGTCCTGTACTTTCAGACCAGCCAGCACCAGCAGGACAATCACCACCGCGAGTACAGTCCACTTATTTAAGAATTTGCTCATCCTCTTTTATTCAGGACAAAAGCTATTTCTTTTTAACAGCCTTCATTTCCGTCTCAAGCATCACCGGAGCAGGACCCGAGATGCCTCCGTCCTTTCTAATACGCCAGAAATGAACGGCCATAAAAATCGATGCGACCAGTGGAATTCCAATGCAATGCCAGATGTACGAACGCAGCAACGCATTCGAATCGACGATCGAGCCGCCGAGTAATCCGAAGCGCACATCGTTGTAAGCAGTCATTCCCAACTGCGGACCAAACGGACCCTCATGGCCCAACATCGGAGTCGCACGCGCCATGTTGGTACCGACCGTAACTGCCCAGAAACCAAGCTGGTCATCGGGTAACAAGTAACCCGTGAACGACAGCAACAAAGTGAGCACAAGTAGCACGACACCGACGCACCAGTTGAATTCACGTGGGCGCTTGTAGGATCCGGTCAACACCACCCGAAACATGTGTAACCAGGTCGTGATGACCATCAAGTGCGCGGCCCAACGATGCATGTTTCTAAGCAACTTCCCGAAAGGCACGTCATGCTCGAGATAAAGAATGTCGCGAAATGCGTCTACCTTCGTCGGGTGGTAATAGAACATCAACAACACGCCGGTGAAGGTGAGCACAATAAAGAGATAGAACGTGATGCCGCCCATTCCCCAGGTGAATGGATAACGCACTGCATCACGATTAATTTTTGCCGGATGTAAATGAAGAAAGACGTTAGATAAAACCGCCAGCGAACGATTACGCGGGTCGGAGCGGTCGTGTGACACGCGGAAGATCGACTTCCAGAGTTGGGTTTCCTGCGGGTCGGTGTAACCCTTAGCCTCTTCTTTAGCGCGTTCCGTCAATGCGCTGGAAGTATCTTTGATCTTCTCAAGGAAACCTTTGCTTCCCTCTTCACCAGTGGTCAGCTGCTTGGTCTCTTTTGGGTCTGAACTCTCTGACATATAGGTTTTGCTAAGTCGGATTCAAAAACATACCGCACAGACAAAATCCCCCTTGCCAAAAAATCACAGCGGAATAAATGCGTCCGTATCGTTGAACTGATTTGTGCCACCCTTTGGCCATTCAAAAAGTTTACCGACATCAACCACAACCTGACCCTCGGCATCAAGCGCAACTTTAGCCCTATCCATCGGGCGGGGAGCCGGACCTTCAAAGTTGATGCCCTCGCTGTCGTAACCACTGCCGTGGCACGGACACTTGAACTTGTTCTCGCTGGCCTTCCAGTCAGGCGTGCAACCGAGATGAGTGCATCTCGCGTAAATAACAAACAACCGATCAGAGGTTCGAGTCACCCAGATTCGATACTGCTGCTGCCATTTTGTATCGACTCCAAGAGCATAATCACCTGGAGGTCCAATTCTGAAGACGCTGGATGGTTCTAAAATTGATCTGGGTAAGAAGAAACGCACGAACATGAGGAAGAACGTTGTCAGGGCGGCCGCCACAGTAGCCCAAACTATCCGTCGCCGCATTTTGTTGACTGGCGGATCGGACGTTGTTTCAACGCCGGTGTTGTTGATTTTGGGGCGAGGTGCAACCCAGGCAGGCGTAGCGCTAGCAGCTGCCGGTGTTACGTTGGTGTTCGGCGTACTCGCGGACAGGTTTTGATCGGCCTGACTATCCAAGTCCAAACCTCCGACGATTCAATTCCGAATTGCTTTGCGTTTCTACACTATTGGATACACTTCGACTTCAACTGCAGAGAGTCAGCTATAGAAAATCCCCATCACAGGGATTACTCTCTGCACAAAGAACCGAACTATGTGTTTAATCATGAAGAGCGCCGAACCTTTAACAAAGCAATATAATGTGGTCGGCGCGCTATATATAACCTGTTTTGCAATTCGCTGGCAAGAAATTTTACGGGTATGAGTCGACTCTCGTTGTGCTTATATCATCAATAAGAGGAATTTTTACTCGATGAAACCTCATGTGATAGTTTATTCGCGTCCCGGATGTCACCTCTGTGACGATGCGAAGAGCGTGATCGAACAAGTTAAACAAGAAATAGATTTGACCCTTGAAGAAGTGAACATCGAACACGACTTAAATCTCCTGCAACGATACCGATTCGACATCCCCGTAATCACCATCAACGGCGTTGAGGCCTTCCGCCACCGTGTTGAACCTTCCACTCTTCGCGCAACCCTCCTCAGGCTCTAATCCAAAGATGTCGCAGACTTTCACAGATTTTTTAAGAGAGCCGAGCATTACCGAAGGACCCGAATATGACGAATAGTGTGAATTTCTCTGTGCCACCTCCGTGTTCTTTGTGACTTTGTGGTTGACTCCGCTACCTACTCCCAGGCCTGCCCCGAGTGGTACTGCGGTATTGACTTTGAGATCAGCCTTAACCACAGAGCCACAAAGAACACGGAGGTGGCACAGAGATTGACCGGGATCGAAGCCAACAATTAGAAAGGGTCGGACGAGACGAGTTTCTAAGGAGGCCCCGAGAACACAAAGGTGGCACTGAGAAAATCCCTCTAAATACTAGTCGCCGGAGGATAAAATCGGAGAAATCTGGGGATGATTCCGGTTTGTGTTCTGGGTGGATAAATTCAGAGAGGCACTTAGCTCTTCAATCGAATCGAAAAGACGTCCTCGCTCGAGATCATCGGTTGAGTGACGATAACTATTCAATAATTCCTTCAGCGTCAAGAAGTCTTTGTATAGTCCAGCATTCTCAATAGGTGGTGTTAGATAAGAGATCAGTTCGGCATACGAACGTCTTTTCGCAATCGAGCCTTCAGAAGGATTATTGACACTGTAGACATAAAAGTTCGGCAACTCACCTATCAATCGATCTGGCCAGCACTCGCCTGAGAGTCCAATCTGTTTACCAGGCATAAACTCCAGCGACCCGTGCGTGCCAAAATGAATCACACCATCAACATCCAGCACTCTCGATAGGTAGGTATAAAAAGCCATAAACCCATGATGAGGTGAACTACCTCGGGACATCATCATGCGCATTGGATCACCTTCAAATCCAAAGGTTGGTTGAATTCCCAGGAAGACATTCCCTAACTGCACTCCCTGGATCAACAACTCACCGCCATGAGCGTTAATAGAACCCGGCGCCCTGCCCCATTCGTTTTCGATTTCGGTTACAAAAGGACAAAGCCGCCTGTACTCGTGAACTGTCATTCGATAGGCAACATTTGCTGCCGCTCCAAATTTATCTGAGTTGCCACCGAGTACCATCTGCCGGAGAACGTCTGCAGATTCCGGTATGTCAACTTCATACCCATCCTTCGACAACTTTTTGAGCACGTCAAAGATGCTCGGAAACACGTCCAGGTCGGCTGCGGTGCCAATGTTTCCTTTCGTAGGAGGAAAGCAAAAGACGTTAATCGCCAGCTTGACCCGATCGCGTGATGCAGTCCGAAGCCGGTTCCAGCGGCGCAACCGTTTTGCGTAACGCGAGCAGCGTCCTTCAAGAGGGAGTGGCTCTCGACCGCCTTCAGCTATCCCTCCGTAAACAAAAGGTTCTGTTGCTCCGTCAATTTCAGGAATAGCGATCTGCATACCG
>DASROI010000479.1:0-21827 GCA_035646955.1 Pyrinomonadaceae bacterium | reverse complement strand
CGGTAGCGTCGAGTGCGCATCACGGTCAGTACCGATTCGCGGTACCGTCGGGTGCGCGTCGAGGTCAGTACCGATTGGCAGTACCGACTCGCGGTAGCGTCGGGTGCGCGTCGAGGTCAGTACCGATTGGCCGTAGCGTCGGGTGGGCATCAGGGTCAGTACCGACTCGCGGTAGCGTCGGGTGCGCGTCGAGGTCAGTACCGACTCGCAGTAGCGTCGGGTGCGCGTGGAGGTCAGTACCGATTCGCGGTAGCGTCGGGTGAGTATCGAGATGCTCAGAACTTGATGATCATCGAGACTCACCCGACACTACTGCCAATCGGTACTGACCTCGACGCGCACCCGACGCTACCGCGAGTCGGTACTGACCTCCACGCGCACCCGACGCTACCGCGAATCGGTACTGACCTCAAGGCGCACCCGACGCGAATCGGTACTGACCTCGACGCGCACCCGACGCTACCGCGCATCGGTACTGACCTCGAGGCGCACCCGACGCTACCGCGAATGGGTACTGACTGGGTGCCAGATGTAACAAAGCGGCGCCGGGCCGCCCCACTCCAAAAACTTTCTTTCGTGTTGAGTGCTTTGTGGTAAATTGTCTGGCAGCGCAGAACAAACAATTTCTCTCCTGAAATGCGTGAACCGGCAAAATTGAATCGTCGCCTCATAATTTTCTTCGTGGCCTGTACTGTAGCTGGCTGCAGTGCCCTGCTGGATTTCAAATCAGTCGGCGCTCAAGGAGCTGGTCCCATCTTAGTCAGTCAAGCTGACTCAACGCGTGCCATTGTCTTCGACTCGGTTACACGTCAGCGTGAACCGTTTAATGCCATCGCCCAGTTGCCATTCAGCAATGATGGAGCAACGCGGTTGATGTTGTTTGCGATGAACCTCACATTACAGTCCGGCGAAACATCTACCGCCGTGACCGCCGAGGCCGAAGATGCGAATCATAATATTTACCCATTAGCAGTCGAACATGTTGGACCAGTACCAGATCAGGCCTGGGCCACATCAATCGTGGTTCGCCTTCCAAATACGCTTGGAGATGCAGGCGACGTTTTGGTGAGAATTCGATATGGCGGCGTCAGTAGCAACCGCGTAAGAGTTGGTATCGGACATGTTGGTGGTGGTCCACCCGACGATCTAAATGCCGTTCCCACACCGGGTTCCGCGGTGGCTTTAGCAGCGCCAACTCCAGTTCCAGCCACAAATCTGACTCCTGACGACATTCGGAAAATAATGGCCCAGGCCGGTTCTGAGGCGCTAGCGCTCAATAAGCTAGTAACTATTGCCGTGGTGGATCGTGTCGGTTCCGCTATCGGGTTCTTGCCCATGTCCATGACCCTGTCGACCACCACCGTTCGCAGTGTTGGAGCGAATGGTGCAGGTCTCGAAGGCGCAGTCGTCCCCTCAACTCAAGCGGCCTTTTCCAAAGCGGTGACCGCAGCTTTTCTAAGCACGTCTGGAAATGCTTTTAGCACGCGAACAGCAAGCTTCATCATCCAGGAGCATTTTCCGCCAGGTATTGCATTTAGACCTGCTGGTCCGCTTTATGGGGTCCAGTTTTCATCACTATCATGCAGTGACATAAATAGAGCCGCGCCTCTCGGTTTGGCGGGAGATCCCGGTGGTCTGCCGATATATAAGAACGGCAAGATCGAAGGGGCGATCGGCATAGAAGGCGATGGCCTCTACACAGTCGATCGAGATCCGAGCGACGACGATCAATCCTTTGAAGAGTTGATTGCGGCTTCGGGCGTTCGTGGTTTTGAGCCTCCAGCATTGATTCGCGCGGACAACATCCTGGTTGATGGAATTCGGTTGCCGTATAGCAACGTCGCCGTTCCACCAACGCCTACGCAACTGGCGTTGGGAGACATTCCCGGTCTCGCCTTTGTCATTAACCCAAATCCGATTGAATTTACCCCGGCTGTTATCGGAGGCATTGCGGGCGAAGTTAATCCTCGGTTTTTCCCTTTTATTTCAGGAACGGCCCCGGTAGGACCAAATGCCCTCACCAGCGCGGACGTCAATACAATTATTTCTCACGCGGCTCAGCAGTCGAACATAACTCGCGGCGCAATCAGACAACCGATTGGAAGTAATGCGCGAGTAACCATTGCGGTGGTAGATACCGCCGGTACAGTACTTGGAATCTTTAGACAACAGGACGCCCCTATGTTTGGTTTTGATGTGGCCGTACAAAAAGCTCGTTCAGCTGCATTCTTCTCTGGACCAAACGCCGGGACCAGTCTTAGAGCCGCCGGGCTCGGGTCATATGTTGATCGAGCACTCGCAGATGGTATCAGGCTCGACGGAACAGTGGCATTTTCCGATCGGGCGATCGGTTTCTTGCATCGACCATTTTTTCCTGATGGGATCGAAAATTCGGATGCCGGGCCATTCAGCGCGGCTATTCCAGCCTGGAGTCCTTTCAACGACGGTCTGCAGCTCGATATTGTGAAGAATGCAGTTGTAGCGTTGCTAAACCCATTTGCCGGTCCGATGCCTTGCACAACGATCCCAGAGATTCGGAACGGAATTCAGATCTTCCCGGGAAGTGTTCCACTCTACAAGAATGGCGTTTTGGTAGGGGCCATCGGTATCAGCGGCGACGGCGTCGATCAGGATGATTTGATTGGAGCGGCGGGCGCGAGCGGATTTGCGCCGGATCCGTCTATTAGGTCTGACCAGATATTCGTGCGCGGAGTCAGATTGCCGTTCCTGAAATTCCCGCGAAGTCCAAATCTCTAATCAAATGATGACTCGTTCCTTCATACCAGTTGCGCGTCTGGCAATCATCGTGATCCTCCTCGGTGGATTATTGTTGACGGCGACGGTAACGACAGGGTTAAGCCAGGATTCAGATAGGCCCACCGGAGTATTGCGACTGCGAGTTCGCGTTAAGACCGATGACGCGGCGCCACTCAAGGGTCTCGCCCGGAAAAGATTTTTTCTCATTCGCGGTTCACTCGAACAAAATCTGGAGCTGGTCCATGCCATTGAGCAAAGCACCCTGGTCTCAAGAGATTGTTATTACTCGAAATTGGGAGCCAGCGACCAATTGATAGCCTGGCTCAAGATCGGTGACTGCGAGTCGATCTACTGTCGTGACGTCGGAGAGGAGTTCATTTCTGGTCCAAAGGCCGTGCCCGAGTTCACGCGCGCGTTTAATGCCGGACAAAAAGAGTTCGGTAACGATCAAACGGCAATCAAGTGGCTTTCCACCAACGTACCTGCAAATCTTCGCGACGGGTTCTATCAATCGCGGCAGGCTTTTTTACAGTCAATTTTGAATCGAGCACGTTCATCTTCAGATACACAGGTGAAGTCGGTAATGACTGACAGTAACGGGACGGCCTACTTCACAGATCTCGAACCAGGACCCTATTTGCTGTCGAGTATCGTACCTACTGAACTAGGCACCAACTCGGTGGTTTGGAACTGTGAAGTACAAGTTAAGACCGGAGATCTGGCTACCGAAAAACCGTACCTTGTTTCCAACAGGAAAGATAAGAACGTCAAGTGCCTGGCAGTAGAACGACGATTGCCAACCTGTGAAAAATAGATCCGCGATCACGAGATTGTAGTTCGACTACCACCAGATGCAGCTCAAACAAACACCTTTGATTGGACTCTCGATCGGGGTTGTGCTCGTGGCGCTTTTGCCGGTTCTTTCAATGGGCCAACGGACGCGAAGACCAGCGCCCGCCAGACCGGCCAGGGTCGCGATCGACTACTCTCGGTTTTCACATGCGACCGCAAAACACCAGGCGGCCTGCAGCACCTGCCACAAGATTCCCACGTCTAACTGGCAAAAGGTGTCGGCCTTTCCAGACATAACTGACTTTCCCGCGCATAGCGCATGTGTATCTTGTCATCGCTCACAATTCTTCAAAGGTGTTCGTCCAGTTATCTGTTCCGTTTGCCACTCCAGGACTTCTCCAAGAGACGACGATCGACTGGATTTCCGACGACCAGCGGTCCTTCTACAATTTACTATCGAGTTTCCGCACGATAAGCATCAGGATGTAATCGCATTCAACCGTTCGCGGTCGGTTGTCGCATTTTCTCATGCGGCCCGAAATGTGATGGACCAGGGTTATTACAATTGCGTGTTGTGTCATTCGGAACGGACGAGCCTTCCGGCAGCTCCAGCAAAGGGTTGGACCGACGGTTTTGTACCCGCTGCGGCGACTTTTAAAGCCTCCCCAGTTAATCATTCATCGTGTTTTAACTGTCACTGGAAGGAACAGCAGCCTGTAGCGCAAAACTGCAACGGATGTCACAAACTGGCCAAGCCTTATTCGAATGTGGAGGCGCCGGCAAGAATCTCAATGAAGTTCATTCATGATGGTGGGGGTGAAAAGAAAAACCACGTCGCGGAATGCACAACTTGCCACATCAACATTACAAAGGCTGCGTCGCTCCGTGGTCTAAAACCCGATGTCCCGATTACTGCGTGTACGGAATGTCATAACAAGGACGGGCTTCGTCTCGATGTCAGCAAAGAGTTGATGGCCATCGATAAGGATAGAAGTTTTACCTGTACTTACTGTCACACTTCCGACGTGGGTAAGCTTGATCCACCTGCGAGTCACTATCTTATTGCTGAGCGGCCACCCCTCAAACGGAAAGACGTCAAATGAAACCGCCACGCGAGAGCAATGTTTGCGTTTACTCACGGCAGTTGCTGGCGGCGGTGCTATTGACGCTCTTTGTCGGAATAGTTCTGTTCAGTTCGGAGGTTAGATCTACGTCGGCCCAGGGACCCGATGTTGACTACTCAAAATTCCTGCACACGAGTGCAAAGCATTCATCCCTTGCTTGCAATTCTTGTCACGAACGCACAGATAACTCCGCGACTCCGCGCTTTCCAGGACATAGTGCCTGTACCACCTGCCATATTGGCCAATTCACCACTCCCGCGATTCCGATGTGCAAAATCTGTCATACGGAAACCAGTGGAGCGCGGCCTCCGCTCAAGAATTTTCCCACTGATTTCAAAGAGACCTTCAATGTTAAGTTTGATCACTCGCAGCACATGAACGGAACGGCCCGGCCGCAAAATGGTTGCAACGGTTGTCACACGGCAGTGAGCCGAAATGTAGCGTTTTCAACACCTGTGGAACTCACGGCCCACAATGGTTGTTACAGTTGCCACACGCCCTCGAGTAAGTCTTCGACTGGGCGAGAGATTGCCTCATGCGGTGTTTGCCACGATCAGAAATCGTATCGGCGTACAAGTACGGCAGCGCGGGCCTTCCGTCTCTCATTTAGCCACGGTGACCATGGCACCAGAGAAAAGCTCGCCTGTGCGGATTGCCATAAGTTGACAGCGGGTGCACCGCAAACAAAACAAGTCTCGTCTCCTGCCCCCGCCCAACACTTTGCTGGTGCTGGTCAGAGTTGCTCGACATGTCACAACGGCAGACGAACGTTTGGCGGCGACTTAGGCTTCAAAGACTGCAAGCGCTGCCATACCGGACCAACGTTTAGGATGGGAGGATAGCAGCTTTGGTCTTTTGATCTTAGGTCTTTGACCTTTGACCCGATGAGTTAGGGGAGCACCAAAGACCGAAGATCTAAGACCCAAGATCAAAGATCAAAGATCAAACACCCAAGATCAATGCTAAGATCCCATCCCGGCGCTCGATCTCGTTTCTCAGAGGAAAATCCATGAAAATTACCCTAATTCTGCTGCTTTTCTCCGCGTGCATCGGGCTCGTCGTCTTTGGTAGCCAACCTGCACCAGTAGACGTCGCCACCGTGGTCCAGGAAAAAGAAAGCAAGACCCAACCTAAGGATGTTGTTCTGTCAAAAGATAGCCAGTCGGATAAATATGGAGAAGTCCCTTTTAGTCATGAGAACCACGCGACTAAAAAATATAGTCCTGACGGCCAGGCCATGCTGACGTGTGTTGAATGTCATCACACGGACCAACCCGCCGCGAATCTGAAAGCCCCGCTGAAGACTTCTGAACGTGCAGTTGTTTTAACGGCCGAAGTTCTTCAGGCTGCAGACTCGAAGGCGGTGAAAAGCTGTCGTGCGTGTCATCTGCAGGCAGGAGACGACAGCGCACCGTTGCCCTCTGTTCAATATCCAGATAAGCCCGCTCCCACCAAACTGACAAACGAAGTTGCTTACCATCTCAACTGTAACTTGTGCCACGACAAAGCCATTGCCGCTCGACCTACGTTGAAAGGCAAGGTACCAGGTTCAAACGATTGTCTTCCCTGTCATAAACCGGCTGGTTGAGGGGTAGGCTGGGCCAACATCGAGGCTCCCCATCGATGTGTATCGTGTACGTGCTGGACGTGACACGACGTACAGTTAGGTTTGTTCGCCTCAATCAATATCTTGTTGGTACGGGCGTCCACCATTCCATTATGACAAAGGCCACAGGTGGTACGAGGTGTCTCTCGATCAATTGGCTCGAACGACTTGTGACAACTGGAACATGAAAGCTGGCCCTGGGCGTTGCCGCTTAAATTTCCTACCAGTTTTACGCGTTGGGAATGCAGCGCGTGAAATTGTTTACTCCGCCACTTGTCCTCACTATCAGTTGGCAGGCGCTCAATTGGGAGCTTTCGCAGGTCCCACTCTTCCTCATTAATCGATTTCCCACTCCAAACTCCATTCACAACAGGATAGCCAAACCCGCCGCCATGGGGCGTCCCCACTTTTCTTCCGTTGAAAGTTCTTGGGTTCTCGTTGTTGTGACATTCAGTGCAAGAAGCAATCGCTCCTTCGGTCGCACTGAAATTTGCGCCGCGGTGTTCGGCATGGCAATCGACACAACCTATGCCAGCTCCAGCATGAGGAGGAATCACAGACGCAGCGAAAGTCGCCGTCTGGTGGCAGGCGCTGCATTTTCCGTCCATACTTCCTTTCAATCCATGGCAACTTGTGCAGGATCCCGCATTGGCATTAGTCGCGATCGGCGGCACCAGAGACATCTGTGATATCGAATGTGCATTCGATATCGGTCCAGGAGAATATGCTCTTGTGTACCAGTAGGCAGCACCTGCTGAAAGTGCGCCGGCTACCACGATGGACCATACAACTAAAGAAATGGGCCAATGTGATTTTAGATCTGAGGTGGGAGTCCAGCTTGCTTGAGCTTTACCTGAACGCCGCTGACTCTTCGGGAAAAGTGGCGAAGGCCGTACAACTTTGCCTGCTTCACGAATTCGTTTGTCCCAGAAAATGTCGAGTGCTTTTGTGCCCTGTATCGGGGCCGCACGAGCTTTCTTCTTACCATCCGTTGGTGTTTGCAGATCCTCAGTGCTGAAGCCGGGCTGGCTATTCTCGATCTCTGACGGGTTCACCGCAATTTCAAGAGAGACTCGAACGATGAGCGAATCGTCAGCACTCTCGATAGCGAGCCGGAATGGTCCGACCATTAAGAGATCGCCCGCGGCCAGCGCCTCGTTCTCCTGAACGGGTTTTCCGTTCAGGACTACTGGATTGGTCGGCCGCAATGGAAATAAGAAGAAATGCCCTTCTACCTGTTTGATTCCAGCCTGGACTCGCGACACTGCAGGATGGTTCAGGACGACTTCGCATTCCAATAACCTTCCTATGAGCAGACCTTCGGATGTGACCTGAAGCGGGTCAATCGGAAGGTCGTCGCGAATAATTACGTACTGGTTCTTCTCAGCCATCGATGCGGTTTCGCTTTTCAGCTACCTGACTTTGAAAAACACGACTTGGAAAATATGGGCCACCATTAAAGTGAGCATTAGTGCAGTTGAAACTACATGAATCGGGATCCAGAATCTGAGTGAGCGATGAAGCAACAGCAAAGCGTTAATCCGTGTCAGCGTAACCGCGGTCTCAACAGCTGAGAGCAGGAGTTTTCGCTCATCTTCCGTGGCCAGCCGCGTAATTCGATCTTTGTATTCTGCCCTGGCTTCCGCTAGCAGGGCTTTGAGTGATTCACGCCTTAAAATCTGGCGAGTGAGATAGGATCGTGTCTGGAACTGTAAATAGATTTTCTGCTCGATTTCCTCTTTCAGCCAACCCTCGCTCTTTTTCAAGATCTCATCTTTTTCTGCCATTAGTTCGTCACGTCGACCCGTTAGGTCTTCAACGAGCAAAGGCTCGCCTTCTATCCTCGTCATAATGCGAGGTGCAATGAGATAGGTGAGAATTCCAATTGCTCCGGAAAGTAGAACTATGTCAAATGAGAGATATAGAACCGTCGTCAGCAAGCCGCCAAGGTGATTGCCTGCATGGAGCAGAAGGATTACACCCGCGACAGTCCCAAGGTAGATATGGGCCAACATCCAGTACCGCAGGGCTCCAGCTCGACGACGATAGACTTCTTTTCTGAACGGATACGTCATCACCCCGGCGACACCACCAAGACCGGCAATTCCAGTGATCCAGCGCATGGTGAGCCATCCACCGTTTATTGGACCATCAAATCCGTATTTTTGCAGTAACCAAATAACGGCCAAAGCGACGGCCAAAGTTGCCAGGGCTCCACTTATGTGCCACGTTCGAGCTAATGGATCACTCTTGTGGATATTGCGTCCTACCGCATGAGTGTCGTCGCGAAATATAAGACCCTGGGTTGAACCAACCTCATTGAAATACTCGAGTGGATTAACGCGGACCAACGCTCCAGTCGGGCAGTTCTCTTCACAGGAATAGGCTTTTCTTTTGGCGCCGGGAGGATTGAGCGAGGTGTTCTCGCACAGGTTGCATTTAATGGCGACCACATCGTCATCGGCTGCGGCAGCTACGGGAGTCGTTGCTGCGATCGTTTTTAATGAAAACAATCGTCCAAGTTTATCGCCCAAAGTCGGGCGGACTGGCTCGCTCTTCCTCGGAACCATGGAAATTGCATCGTAAGGACACTGCGTCGCGCAGTCGAAACAACCGATACAAGTGTGCGCATCGATATCGACTTGCCCTTGCGGATCGCGGAAGATTGCTCCAGTAGGACAACCGGTCAAACATTCCGGATCCTTGCAATGCATGCACACCTGTGGAACGAGCGCATGTTGTAATCGTTTTGCTCCGATCCTGACGGGTCGCTCGATCTGAATTCCCCGGCGAAGTAAGCGAGAATGGCCATGAACTTTGTGGCAAGCGAGCGAACAGTTGCCGCAGCGAACGCAGAGGTCCATGTCCATCACGAGGACGTTCGCTCCATCGATGACGCCTGTTGCAATCTCTTTCTCGGCGGATGCAAGGGCGTTAATGTCAGGCACTGTGTCAGCAGTTGGGGGAAGTTCGTGGTCCGCATTCGAAAAACTTGCGAATGCTGCCGCCAATTCATCTCGCAGTGCTAAATCAGTTTCGAATGGAGCGAGCGGGACCTCAAGCAGTTCGGTGCGAGACATGAGACTCGCGCCATACTGCCAGTTGGATTCATCGGTTAGACCTTCTAAGCCGAGTAGATTTCCTCCACCAATGAAATCGACACCAATCGTTTCTCCCATTCCGCGAACGACTTCGGGTGATGCTGCATAGAATCGAATGCCTGTCGAACGTCTCACCCAACCACTCTTGATCAAGATCAAACGATCTATTGGTTCGCCCTCTTTACAGAGCACATGATGCTTGCCATAGACCATGAACCGCGCATTCCGACCCAGTTTTTCGATGAGCTTTGGACTGAGTCCCCCGTCTGATGCGAGCGCCAGGTCCTGGAGGACGCGTCCGAATCCGTGGGCTCGATAGGTTTCGTCGAGAGTCTGTCCGAATCTTGGCAGTTTACGAAGCAGTCGCAGGGCAGGTCGCGTAACTTCCAGGACAGTGGCGTCCGAATTCTCGGCAGCGGCTACAGTCGCGTTCCGTTCAATACCGGCGAGGAGGGCCATTTCGCCGAAGAGAGTGCCGGGTTGGAGTTGGCCGATTTGTTTTGTCGACTCCCCTTCCTGAACCGAGACATTTAACGTACCGTCAACGGCAATATAAAACGTGTTTCCTCCCCACTCACCCTGGCGCATGATCACTTCACTGGCGTCGTACTGAAGTAGTCGAACATATGGTCCAACTTGCTTGCCGTTGCTGTACTCACGGCCCTGGACGATCACTTCCAGATCGGCTGCATATTTTTGTTTTCCGTTTTGCTCTTCGAAGAGTTCAGAAGTGAGTGAGAGGTTCTTGACGGCTTCGACTACGCGACTCCTGTCCGCAATTTCGCGTGGCATGGACTCGTTTATACTACTTACTGCGGTAAAGTGAAATATTTAAATTTTGGACTGGAGGTGGCAGGGCGCAGTTTTCCCATGACTGGCACTACTTAGTCTGAACAGTCTCTTGTTGTTATGCGTTCTATTTTATGGTCTTAAGATTAGGGCTTATAAAGCGCCTCGGGCGAGACGTTACAGATGGACAAACTAGACTAAGTGGAAGAAGTAACTTGCGGTTGTGCATTTAATTGTGGGCCATTGGGATTCGGGGGGCGTAAAAGGCGCCGCCGCGCCGGCGAACTCCAAGGAAGCCTTATGTTCTGTCCGAAATGTGGAAAATCTGACCAGGTTCCCGAGAGCTATTGCCGGCAATGTGGATTCTATCTCCCAAATCTCTCAACGCTCGTTAATTGCGAGATCCCGCCGGAAGAACATTTGAAAGCCAACATTGTTCTGAGCTCAATGACCATCACCGCATGTTTTACGCTGGCCATTCTGCTATATGCTTTCTTCGGTTTTAGAACAAATACTCATCCACTGATTTATGTGACTGCCGGTCTGTTGCTTGGAATGGGAAGTTGGCACATTCAAACTTTGATCAGGACTCTCAAGCTCAGGAAGCAGTGGGCAAGAAGAAAGCCACTGATCGCGGCACCGAATTCTTTGAGCGTAACAAACACGATGCCGTTGTTAGAGCAGGCTGCATTCGAAAACATGGTTCCCACGAGCATAACAGAGCACACCACAAAGCAAATCTTATCTGACCTTCCACGTCGAACGCGTTAGCCGTCGAAGCGAACACGGTTCACACCCTTCTCTTGCAATTCTTCGATAGATCACAAATATTCGAGCGTTTACGTGCAAAAACTCACCCTCGACGTGCTAAACTCTCGCGGCGTTGCGCATTAGATGCGAAGCGTCAAGCACGAACCACGACAGTAAAATACAAAATACAGACCACAGATACCGAAATTCAGAAATCATAAATGCACGATTCACTTGATTCACTTCCACTCGAACAACAAGTCGGCCAGCTCTTCTTCATCGGACTTCCCGGAACAGAGATCGATAGTGAGACGCGAGAATTAATCCAGGAGGTCAATCCTGGTGGCGTGATCATTTTCGGTCGCAACGTCGCGTCGCCACAACAGCTTCGTTCGTTACTCGATGGCGCTCGCGAGCTTATTCCAACTCCACCTCTGTTCGGAATAGACCAGGAGGGCGGTCTGGTTGACCGCCTCAGAAAGATTTTTACGCCCATGCCGTCCGCCCGAACGATTCGTCAACATGGCGATCTCGCTTCGGCGCGAGCGCTTGGCCGGATCACTGGCGAAGTCCTGCGGATGTTCGGCTTTAACATTAACTTCGCACCAGTCATGTCGATTATGACTGATGATAGGGACCTGCTTTCAAATGGTCTCTATTCTCGGTCATTCGGGCGCTCGCCGGGCGAAGTGCTTGGTTACACGACAGTCTACATGCGTGGTCTGCAAGGAACTGGCTGCCTCGGTTGTCTGAAGCACTTCCCCGGCATCGGTTCCGGTGAAGTCGATTCACACGAAGAGATGCCGGTCGTTCGTCTTTCGCATGACGACTTAATCGCCCAGGATCTCGCTCCTTATATTGAACTATTCCAGCGCAAAGACGATCGTGTCCGAGTTGTGATGGTCAGCCATGGCGGATTTCCAAACGTAGATATTCGAGAAGAGACTACCGGCGGTTTGATCGAACCAGCTTCGCTTAACTACAACATCGTCACCAAACTGCTGCGCGAGGAGTTGGGTTACAAACACCTGGTCGTGACTGATGATCTGGAGATGGGCGCGATCGGCCGGCATTGTGAAATTGAAGACGCTGTGGTTCGCGCCGCTCTGGCCGGAGAAGACATGCTTCTGATCTGCGCCAGCCCGGACAAGATTCGGCGCGGTTATCGCTCCATGTTAGCCGCGGCTAAAAATGGCCGCCTCCCTGAGAAGAGATTGAAAGAATCGTTAAGGCGCGTCAGCAATACAAAAGGGATTGCTGGGCCGGCACTCGAGTTCGACATGGAGCGGTTTAAGTTTCTTGCTGATGAAGTAGTAAAGCTGAACAGCAAACTCAACTATACGTACGGAGGCACGCTCAAGTGACGATTGGAAGGTTTATTCTGCTGGTTTTGGTTTGTTCCTTGATCGTTGCCTCCGGATGTCGACGTAGGAGCAACTCATTCGTCATCGCACTTGGCGACAATGTGCGAACTATCGATCCGATTGGTTCGCCCTCTGTCGACGCCGCAAGCGAACGAGTTCGTACCTTGATGTTCAATTCGCTGGTCAAGAAGAACGAGAAGTTTGATTACGTAGGCGAACTTGCTTCCGACATCAAACGTTCTGACGACGGTCTATCGTACACATTTACCCTTCATGATGGCATCAAGTTTCACGACGGTCGACCGCTGACATCGGCAGATGTTAAATACACTCTCGATCTCGTCTTCTCAAGCAATTTTGCCAAGTCAGCCAGTTTTTATGAGGGGTCAGGCAGTGCGAAGCATAGCTACATCAAGAGTGTTGAAGCCCCCGATGCCAAAACGGTTGTTGTTACCCTGATCAAGCCCTGGGTTGGTCTACTCTCAAACCTGGTCCCAATCTCAATAGTTCCGAAAGACGGGTACGAGACCCAAAAGGACCGCCCGATGGGATCCGGTCCATTCAAGTTCATTCACTACGACAACGCGCAACAGGTCGTCGATCTTGAAGCGTTTCCCGAATACTGGGAGGGAGCGCCGAAGATTCAGAATCTCCGCGTTCGAGTTATCTCGGACATGAATGCCCTACAAGCAGAGCTTGGCGCCGGTCGTGTAGACATTGCACCGATGCCTACGAGTCTGTCACCGGATGCCGTAAAGCGGCTTGAGCAAGATCCTAATCTCCAGGTACAAGAGTTTCCCGGCTCGAATGTCGTTTTGCTGACTCTCAATACGACAGCCCCTCCGCTCGACAACGTAAAAGTTCGTCAGGCCATCGCGTATGCAGTTGATCGCCAATCCATCCTATCGAATCTGTTACTTGGACTGGGAAAGCTCGCTAATTCGATACTCCCTGAAGAGTCCTGGGCATACAGCCCGGGCCAAACGTATTCCTACGATCCGGCAATGGCAAAAAAGCTTCTCGACGAGGCAGGCTTCAAGGATCCAGATGGTGATGGACCAAAGATGCGGTTCGACAAGCCCGTTGTCTACAAACTGTCCGGCAGTAGTATCTCAGGTCGACAGTATGCGGGAGTAATTCAGAACTACCTTAAGGCTGTTGGCATTCCAGTCGAGATTCAAACACCAGAGCAGAACACTCTGTTCGACGAGCTCAGACGTGGTAATTTCCAGATTGCTTATAGTCAGTGGGTGGGAGGCAATCAGGATCCCATCTTTTACAAAGATCTGTTTGCGACTTCAGAGATCCCAAGCGCAGCTCTGTCCTCAAGAAATCGCAGCCGCTACAGCAATAAAGAACTGGATGCTCTGCTCGACGAAGCCGTAAATACCTATGACCGGCAACGGGGTAAACAACTCTTTACCCAGATCCAGGATATCGTTAGCCGCGAGGTGCCGGTTTATCCACTCTGGTATCAGTCGAATGTGGTGATCGCACGAAAGAACGTGGGTAACATCAAGGTTGACGCCAGCGGAGACTGGGGATTCGTCAAGAATCTGACAGTAACTCAGTAGACTTCGAAGATAGCTTTGATTAAGTCGCGCCCGACTGCTCCCTCGCGGATTAACTTGAGCGGATAGTTTGTGATGTCGAGTACTGTCGAAGCCTCCGTCGCGGTCACTTCCCCACCATCGATTATCAGATCCAGAGTTCCGTCGAACTGGTCCAACACTTCAGCTGCCGTTCTACCCGGTGGTTGTCCGGCTAAATTCGCGCTCGTGGCGGTCAGGGCTCCACCACACTGCCGCACAAACTCTCGCACCCTAGTATCTGATGGAAGGCGAATTCCCACTGTGCCCGTCCCTGCTGTGATCTCGTCAGGAACCAATGGATTTGCTCGAATGACGAAGGTGATTGGTCCAGGCCAAAACGCTTTTGTTGCCTTATCAAAGACCAGGCTTCTATTCAGAATGAACCGCTCGACCTCACTTTCATCTGAGATGAGAAGTAGGATTGGTTTTCCGTCATCTCTGCCTTTTATCTCTTTTAGGCGTTGGACAGACGGTCCATTCAGCGGATCCACACCAAGTCCATAAAATGTATCTGTTTTGAAAGCAATAATGCCGCCGCTTTTAATCACCGACGCCGCGGTAATTGTGGTCTCTTTGCTGGCTGGAAGAATTTCCACGTTCAAGGTTTCTGTTCTGACCAGTTTGTATCTAGACGTACTCTTTTCAGCGACGAGATATCCAGCACGTTTGAATCAAAGCCTGAGACGTACGGCTTCACCAATGAATACGACGAGGCAAAGTAGATAGGCATCGATCTCAAGTCTTTAAGAGCTTGAGTCTGTGAGTCTACTGACGGCGGAGTTGTAGGTTTTTCGACGACAGTGGTTTCTTTGGGTTGTAGAGCATTGATTCCTGTTGCAGTCGGAGGCGGTGCAATTTCGCGTTCAAACATCATTCGCAGGTTTGTCAGCTCGTCGGTAGTTTGCATCACTAAACCTCGCCTGACGACGTCGTAATCCCCGGCCCTGACCGCACCTTCATACTCGTCCCAGTTTTTGACCACGATTTCGGTTTTGATGTTCAAGACGCTTTTCCACATCTCGGCAATCGCCTGGGCCACGATTCGTTGCTGCTCATTCCGATTAATGAGAAGTCTGACCGTTGGAAATCCATCACCATTCGGAAAGCCTGCGTCCGCCAGGAGTTGCTTAGCTCTACCAGCGTCTTGCTCAATGAGTGCGGTCTTTCCAACGACTGGCTGATCATCGGTCGAGGAATCTGGAAAGAACTTTCCAGCTGGTTCAGTCGCCCCATCGAGATCGTCGCGACTTACCCGCTCACGGTCGATCGATATAGCTAATGCTTCCCGGACGCGGATGTCGTCGAAAGGCTCATGGGTGACATTGAAGTTGTAATAAGTGACGGCGCCGAAAGTTGAGCGGCGGAAATCTTTATAAGGGGCAAGGAGTTTTAGTGCGAGTGGTTCAAACGCAGCGTTAGTTACCGCGTCCACTTCACCGGCTCTGTAAGCGGACAAGGCGTCTTCAGCGTTTGTGGTGTTCACAAAAGTAACGCGTTGCAGGTTGATTGCTTCACCGTCCCAGTACATTTTGGACGGTTCGAGGGACACTCGCTGGTTAGAGGTGTTTGATAACTGGAAGGCGCCATTCGAAATCAAATCTCGGGCCTCAAGCCGTCGAGTGGGATCCGAATCAGAAAATTTTACCGGACGAAAAACCGGGTGAGCAACCAGTGCCGGGAAGCTGCTGTCAGAGCGCTCGAGCTTAACCCTCAGAACGTTGTCGCCCAATGCTTCCGCTCCGAATCCAGCAGTCTCCTTTGGCGGCTCAGGCTTGCGGTTCGAAATCCGGTTCCCAACTGCGCCCTGAATATTTGCCAGCAGTTCGGTATGTGGCGCCAACGGCCCTATTTCCAGCGTGCGTTTCCATGAACGAACAAAGTCCTGGGCCGTCACCCGGTCACCGTTGGACCAGCGAGCGTCGTCGCGCAAATAGAAGGTCCACACTCTTCCATCACCAGTCGATTCCCACCTGGTGGCAACGGCAGGCACAGGCAATAGCGTTTTTGGGTCGTAATCGGTTAGGCCTTCAAAGAGTGCCCTTACTGCGTCGGTGTCAGGCGCAGCAGCTGCAAACGCGGGATCGAATGTTTGCGGTAATCCCCCATCACTCCAGCGAAACTCCTGGGATCGTGGCACGACGACTCGTCCATAGTAGGTTGAGGGTGCCTGGACGGCAAAACATCCAGACAGGACAAGGCAGAATGTCAAAAATAACGCGGCCGCGGCAGAAGAACCGGATCGTCTTCTCTGCTGAATAAAGATGCGTCCCATTAGCGAGCTAACTTGAGAAGTGATTCATAAACCTGTTTGGTTTTTTGGCGCGTTGGTTCGAAACCGTCAGAGGTGTCGATCAAATAATCGGCGTATCGCTGCTTTTCTTCCTGTGACATCTGTGAATCGATCCTGCGTTGAGCTTCATCCCGCGACAAGTGATCGCGGAGCATGAGCCTTTCGAGCTGCACTTCGGGCCGGCAATGGACAACGATCAACTTATCGAAACGAGTATAACCGCCCGATTCAATCATCAACGCAGCGTCAACTATACCAATTCCCGAAGGGTCCCTTGCTTCCCACTCACTTAAGAGTTGGTCTTGCCGTGCAATGATAAATGGATGAAGTATCGAATTTAACGCCAGTCGTTGCTGTTCATCTGCAAAGACAATTGCGCCCAGGGCTTTTCGATCGAGGGAGCCGTCTTCGAGCAGTATTCCTGGTCCAAATCGAGCTACGACCGCCGTTAATCCTTCGGTTCCTGGTAATACAACTTCACGAGCAGTTTGGTCGGCGTCGATCATGTGACAGCCGAGGTCACCAAAAACGGAAGTGACAAAAGACTTGCCGACCCCAATGGATCCGGTTAGACCAACTCTTAACATTGATTTTTCACTGGTCCATTTGGGTTTGATTGGTCTTGGGTCTTAGGTCTTAGGCCTTAGGCCTTAGGCCTTTGATCTTTGACCTTGAGTTATTTCACCGTAGGTCAAAGCTCAAAGACCAAAGACCGAAGGCCAAAGATCTAAGGCCAAACTCTCAAATTCCTCGGCGAAGCTTTGCAGCCTTCAATGTATTCTTCATGAGCATCGCCACAGTCAGCAGTCCGACTCCACCCGGGACGGGAGTTAAACGGCCCGCAACTTCGCCGGCTTCGGCAGGGTTTACGTCGCCGACGAGTGTTGAGCCGCGCTTGGCAAGTACGTCGAGCCTTTTCTGTGCTCCTTCTCCGAAAAGAGTGACAACCTCGGCCGGGTCGGTCACCCGATTCATTCCGACATCAATTACGGTCGCTCCGGGCTTGATATAGTCGCGACGAATCATACCTGCTCGGCCTATGGCCACAATCAACAATTCAGCTGCACTCGTGACGGCAGGCAAATTCTTGGTACGAGAGTGGCAAATTGTGACGGTCGCGTCTCGTTGCAGTAGCAATTGGGCCATTGGGCGGCCAACGATTTGACTGCGACCAACAACGCAAGCATTCACACCCTTAAGCTCAATTTCGTAATAATTGAGTAACTCGATTATTCCGGCGGGCGTACAGGGCACGAGTGCCGGTCTACCCATTGCCAATCGGCCGATATTAATTGGATGAAAGCCGTCTACATCCTTAGCTGGGTCAATTGCTTCGATGATTAAGCTCTCATCGATGCCGGACGGCATAGGCAGCTGGGCCAGAATGCCATCAACGTCATCTCTGGAATTCAAGGAGTTGATTAGAGCTAATAGCTCCTGCGTGGTAGTCGTCGCAGGTAAAGCGTGATGTTCTGAACGTATACCCACTTCCTCGGAGGCTCGAATCTTGTTTCGTACATAAACGGCAGAAGCCGGGTCGTCACCAACTCGGATGGCCGCAAGACATGGGGTTATGCCTTCTCTAGACAAAATCTCGATTTCGGCTTTTACATCCAGCTTAATGCGTTCAGCGACGATTGATCCATCGAGTAATTCAGCGTGTTGTTTCAGAGCGTTTTGCGTCATCATGAATAATTAATAGTATCGCGTATTGAAAGTGTGAAATCGTTGCACAAGGTTACAACGACTTACCTGAAAATGCGTAATGCCCTTAGAGTGCGACGGCCTGGCGTCGCTTTGTTAATCTAACACCTCACCGGCAAATCGTTTTAAACAAAGCGACGCCGGGCCGTCGCACTCCAAAAAGGGTTTGGAAATCGGTAGCTGGTCACTCATAATCGGAAATGCATGACAATTTCACGTTCACTTGCCACTTCAGCGTTAATTATTCTTATCGCCTTTTCTTTCACGTACGGTCAATCAAGCGAAGAACTCTCAAAGAGCATTCGTTCTGTCGTTGAAAATCAGGATTGGCAAGCCGCGCGGACCCAGGTTGAGAAACTTAAAACTCTCGACCCTGATGCTTATCGTACTAAAAACTACGACTATCTTGCGGCGCGGATCTCAGAACATAACGGAGATGTTGCTGGCGCAACTAAAACTTATGAGAACGTCGTTTTAAAAGCCTCTCTTCTAAGCGAATACTCATTGTGGCGCCTGGCACGGATCGCTCGGTCAACTGGTGATCTAACACTCGAGCGAGAAAGACTACGACGACTTGTTGCCACTGCCTCCGGCAGTCTGCTTTACGAACCAGCTACGCTCAGGCTCGCTGAAAGTTTTTTTGAGAGTGGAGATTATCAGGCTGCTGCGGATGCCGCTCGTTTGCTCACCTCTGCGAAGAATAATTCACTTGCTCGAGAGGCTACAGCTCTGATGGCCACTTCCTTTGCCCGGGCCGGCAAGTCAGTCGAGGCCCAGGATGCGTTTCGCAAGCTGGTGATGGAGATGCCAGATGCATCGAGGCCAGATGACTATGCGTTGACTGCGGTGCGGGAACTCGATACTGCAGAAGCTGGCTCACCAACCAAGCTCACTGAAGCCGATCATTTATTACGAGCCTCGGTTTACCAATTCAACAGAGATTTCCCGGCGGCGCGAGCGCACTTTCAGTTCGTGATCGATAATTTTCCGCAAAGCGGGACCGTACCAAACGCGATGTATCAGCTTGCAAGGGGACTCTATCTTGAAGGTAAATATGAGGACTCGGCAAAATTATTTCAGAGAGTTTTTGATCAGTATCCCCAGAGCACTGCCGCTCGCGATGCGCTAAGTTACCAAGCTTCAAGTTATGTAAGATTGAAGAGGCCGGACCAGGCAGTCGCCACGTACAAATTCTTCATTGAACGCTTTCCCGATGCCCCGAATCCGGAGCGACCATACCTGAACATCATTGACGTGTTACACGAAGCGGGAAAATATTCAGAGGCTCTGAAATGGGTCCAACAAACGCGACAACGATTTGGCACGGAACTTGGAGCAACGCTCGCGCTGTTTGCACAAATGCGGATTCACCTGGCCCAGGGCGCATGGGCTGACGTTCTAAGAGATGGGGATTTACTCTCAAAAGCTTCCGATCTCGGTGGAGCGAAGGTTGGGGGCGGCACATATATTTCCGAAGTCAATTTTCTGCGGGGTTACGCCTTCGAACAGATGGGTCGGATCGAAGATGCAATTGATACTTATCTTGCTATTCCTGATGGTAGAAATGAGTACTACGGATTTCGCGCTACACAACGCCTGGTTTCATTGTCAGGTGCCGACAAATCGCGGCTAGCCATAACGTCACGAGCACAGTCTCTCCTGAGTTCAACCAGGGCGGCGCTGGCCAATAACCAGTTGGACCAGGCACGGCTCGCTGCGCAGGGAGGCATCAGACTTACACCGGCAGGCAGCGCCGCGCACAACGAGTTTCGCAAAGCAATCCAAACTGCATATCAGTCGTCACCCTCATACAAATTCCCACAACTTCAACGGATTCCGGTCGAAGAGATCGCCGACGGCCTAACTGTCAATCCAACTGATAAACATGCAGCGTTAGCTCGTTCGTTGATACTGCTCGGCTTGTATGATGAGGGAGTGCCTGAACTGTTGGCGGCTCGCTCTTCGACAAACGGTTCCAAAACAACCACAGCATTGACTGATGAAAACTATACGATTGCCTGGTTGTCGCTGAAAGGTGATTTACCAACTCGTGCCGTTCGTTTTGCCGAACAAGTGTGGAAACCGATCGCAGCGGATTACGCCGTTGAAGTTGCGCCTCGAGAATATCTACAGTTGCTTTACCCGGCCCCTTTTCAAAAGGCTCTGATTAAACATGCCGCCAGTAGAAATGTAGATTCACGCTTTATTTTATCCATCGCGAGGCAAGAATCGAGATATCAAGCTGACGCGAAGTCGATAGCAGCAGCTCGTGGCATGATGCAGTTCATTCCAGCTACCGCTAATGACGTTGCCGCTCAACTGAAGCTGGTCAACTTCAATCAGGATGACCTTTATTATCCAGACACCGCGATACTCTTCGGCTCGCAATATCTTTCGACGCTTTTTCAACAGTTCCCCGACCAGCCGCAAGCGGTGGCGGCCTCGTATAATGGGGGAGCTGACAACATGGCAAGGTGGATCGCCCGATCGCAATCAAAGGATCCCGATCGGTATGTACCTGAAATCGGTTTTGCTCAATCTAAGGATTACGTTTTCAGGGTGTTGTCAAATTTTTGGATTTATCAGCGACTCTACGATTCTGGTCTAAACTTACTGGATAAATGAAAAAACTTTTCGTTCTAATAACTCTTAGTCTGGTTATCTTCTGGTCCAATTCATGCAGGCGTAATTCGGCGAATGAGAAACGGTTTGAGTTAAAAGGTAAGGTTGTGGCAGTCGAGCCCGACAAACACCTCGTGACGGTTTCTCACGAAGACATTAAGGATTATATGCCCGGCATGACAATGCCTTTCAGTCTGCCGAATGAAGCTGATCTGCAAATACTCGTTTCCGGTGATGACATTTCGGCAACACTTGTGGTTGACGGCTCGCAGTCTTGGCTGGAAGACGTGGTCATCACGCGACAGAGTGAAGATCCTTCAACTACAACCGGGGTTACCGAAGCCAAACCGGGAGATACGGTGCCCAATTATCAACTCATCAATCAGGATGGGAAAGACATTCGTATTGGAAACTATCAGGGCAAATCGCTGCTGCTCACTTTTATTTACACGCGCTGTCCGCTACCGGAATATTGCGACCTGATGAGTAATAATTTCGCCGCCATCGACAAGCAGCTGAAAACCCAGCCTGAGATGTACGGGAAGACACATCTGTTGAGTATCAGTATCGATCCAGAGTACGACTCACCTAAAGTTCTCAGGAGTTATGGTGCGGCTCACACCGAACGCTATCAGGATGAGACTTTTGAGCACTGGGAATTTGCGACCGGGTCGCCGGACCAGATTAAAGGGATTGCGCAGTACTTCGGCTTACGTTATTTCGCCGACAAGGACCAGATCGTACATGGATTAAGAACAGTGGTGATTACTCCGGCGGGAAAAGTGTACAAGGTTTATCGAGATAACGAGTGGAAGCCCGAGCAACTGGTCCAGGACATGATTGCGGCCTCAAGCCAGAAGTAATTAACAATTAGGAATGATCAATTACTCTCCGCGACGAGTCAGTCTTTATTGCCGCTTCACGAAGCTCCAAGACTAAAGACCAAAGGTCAAACACCCTTTATCTTTTTAATCTCTTCCGTGAGTACCGGCACCGCTTCAAATAGATCTCCAACTATCCCGTAGTCAGCGATGTCGAAGATAGGCGCTTCCGGGTCCTTGTTGATGGCGACGATTGTTCCAGAATTCTTCATGCCGACCAAATGCTGAATTGCCCCCGAAATTCCAAGTGCTATATAAAGTTTTGGTGATACCGTTTGTCCTGACGATCCAATCTGACGATCGATGGGAAGCCACTCAGCATCGCAAATTGGCCTGGACGCTGCCAGATCTCCACCCAGCACTTCGGCCAGCTTTTCTGCTAACACGAGATTGTCTTTGCTCTTGATTCCTCGCCCAACTGCAACGATCACGTCAGCCTTTGTAAGGTCGACTGC
>DASROI010000478.1:0-4264 GCA_035646955.1 Pyrinomonadaceae bacterium | reverse complement strand
GCCGCTTCTGGCGAAAGCGATCAAGTCGATCCATGAGGAAACCAGCGTTTCCTCGCTCTTCGTATGAAGGGCAAACACTGATGGCTTTAAAATGAAGACCATCAGCGATCGGCAGAAAATGCCGGTTGCCGATTTTGTATGCTGAGCCAGGTTTGACTATTGTTCTTGCACTCAAGGTGCGGGGCAACTTAGCACTGACTCTACATACAAAAGTGGCAATCGAATGCAGCTTCAGCCGGTCGCTGAAAGTTTGTAAGGAGACATCATGGCGGAGAAAAAAGAATTTAAGGTACAGGCCACCGTACGTGAGGGACGTGGCAAGAACGATGCTCGTAGAGCGCGACGTAGTGGCATGGTCCCGATCACTGTATACGGTGGTGATTCCGAGACAGTCGCAGCCATTGCGCCAATCAGCGAGTTGGCCGCGATCCTGCGTTCTGAGTCTGGACGAAACACAATTTTCACGATCAACGTCGCGGGAGTTGGCGAGAGTGAAGTGATGTTTCACGATCGGCAGATTGATCCGGTTCGTGGACGTCTGATTCATGCGGATCTAACGCGGCTTGTTAAAGGACAAAAGATTGAAGTGACTGTTCCTCTACACCTGGTTGGCGAACCATTTGGCGTGAAGGAAAAACAGGGCGTCCTTGAACAAATTATTCGGGAAATTGAGATTCGCTGTGAACCTCGACAGATACCTGATGTCATCAACGTCGACGTCTCTAACCTGGATGTTCACGACGTGTTGCATGTGTCGGATATTTCAGTCCCTGAATCGGTAGAGATTCTTGCCGAGCAGGATCAGGTGATTGCTACAGTCGGCATCGTCAAGGAAGAGGTTGAAGCTGCGCCCGCGATTGAAGGTGAAGAGCCGGCCGAACCTGAAGTTATCGGCAAGGGCAAGAAGGAAGACGAGGGCGAGGGAGAATAAGGGCTGCGGTGTTTGGCCTTGGGTCTTTGGCCTTGGACCTTTGGACTTTGTTCTTGGGTCCGTCGCTGGCCCTAAATTTCAAAGATCAAAGGCCTAAGGCCAAAGACCAAAGGTCAGACCAAAGACCAAAGCACCAATGTTCATCATTGTGGGACTTGGGAATCCTGGTAGCGATTACGAGTCGACCCGACACAACCTCGGCTTTATGTTGATTGACAGGTTGGCTTCAGATGCCGGTGTAGCGGTTGGACGGCGCGAATGTAGTTCGCTTGTCGGTCGTGGCGAGATTGAGGGTAGCGTGGTGAAACTCGTAAAGCCGCAGACCTTCATGAATCTCAGTGGACAGGCAGTGTCCTGTTTGATCGCGAAAGAGCCGGAACAACGAATGGACCGCTTACTGGTAATTTCGGATGATCTGGCTTTGCCCCTGGGAAAAATCCGCATCCGGGAACGTGGTACTGCCGGTGGTCATAACGGTTTGAAGTCGATAATTGGTTCTTTGGGAACAAGCGAGTTTATGAGGTTGCGTATTGGGATCCAGCCGGAACACCCGATATCTGACCCCAGGCGATTTGTACTCGATTCGTTTGCCAAAAGCGAAAGGGCGACGGTTGATGAAGTTCTCGCTCTTAGCGCGAAGGCGGTGCGAACAATAATTAGTGAAGGTGTTTTGAAAGCGATGAGTGAGTTCAATTGAACTCCTTGTCCATAACTGGAGGTTTTGCTTTGGATACAAATAGACAGTACGAAGTGGTTTTCATCGTCGACCCAACGGCCGATGAGGAAGTGGGCCGCTTGACGGACAGCTTCAAACAAGTAGTGACTGACCAGGGTGGCACCGTCACGAAGGCTGAAACGATGGGCAAACGCCAGCTTGCCTATGAGATTGACCACAAGAAAGACGGCACATTCGTGTTGCTGGAGATCGAGGGATCCGGACGCGAGATTGCCGAGCTCGAACGACGTATGCGCGTCAACGATCGGATACTTCGGTATTTGACGGTTCGAGTTGATGAAGACCGGCGTCGCGCCCAGAAGTTAAAGGACAGGCGCGCCCGGAAAGCTGCCAAGCGCCCCGCCTCGGGTGGCCACGCAAGACGTGGATCGTCCATGGAATTTCCAGAGGCTAGCAGCAGCGGCGCCGGCGAATAGTTTTTTGATCAATAAGTAAGAGGAATAAATATGTCGACCAACTATGAAGACCGCCCCCGTGGCGGCGGTTATGACAATGACGACGATCAAGATAGACGGTCTATGGGCCGCGGCGGTGGCCGCCGTATGCATCGTCGCAGAGTTTGTCGTTTTTGCATCGATAAGGTTGATCTCATCGATTTCAAGGATGTGAGGTTGCTCCAGAACTACCTGCCGGAACGTGGCAAGATCTTGCCGCGCCGAATTTCAGGGAGTTGTGCGACTCACCAGAGAATGTTGGCGGAAGCGATCAAGCGCGCTCGTAATATTGCGCTCCTTCCATATACAACGGATTAAGAGAGGAATTGCAAATGGCACACACCAAAGTACTCCTACGACAGGATGTTGATGATCTGGGAGCACGTGGCGAGATCGTCAGAGTACGAGCGGGGTATGCTCGAAATTACTTGCTGCCCCGTAACCTCGCCGTCGAAGCAACGGCTGGTAACGTCAAAGGTATTGAAGCCGAACGCGCCGCGCTGCTCAAAAAAGAGGCCAACGAGCGAGCGACTGCTGAAGGTCAATCGAAACAGATGGGCAATCTCGTGCTTGAATTCAAACGTAAAGCAGGAGAACAAGGTGCCTTATATGGTTCAGTAACTTCAATGGATGTGGCCGAAGCGCTCAAAGACCGTGGCTACGAAATTGATCGTCATCGAATTCACTTGCGTGAGCCATTGAAGCGAGTGGGCGAATACGCCGTTCCGATCAGACTACATCGGGAAGTCACCATCGACCTGCAGGTTAAAGTGGTGCCGGAAGGGGAAGTTATCGTCGGTCATCTCACTCCTGAGCAGGAAGCAGAATTGGCAAAGCAAAACGCAGCTGCTGAGGAAGACGGTAGCGCCGCCGAGTAATAAAACACCTGCTGCCAAAACGTAGCAGTGTTTTGTTGTAGAATTTTGCAGTGCGGCGACCCGGCGCCGCCAGGCTATCCGAGCTATACGCTATACTCAGGGAAGCGGTCAGGTTTCCCTTATACAAAGTCAGTCACTTCAAGTCCAGGGGCTAGGAAAGCGGCGCCGGGTCGCCGCACTCCAAAGATATGGCCAGCGCTGATCCCACTCGCGACCAACAGTTCGAACGTGCGCTGCCCAATAGCCCTGAAGCTGAGAGAGCCATTCTCGGCGGTATCCTCCTGGACAATGGATTAATCAGTCAGGCCATCGAACAGCTACGACCGGAAGATTTCTACATTCCGTCTCACCGACGCATTTTCATGGCCATGATCGCTCTATTCGAGCGTGGCGCCGAAATCAATCCAATCCTCATTGGTGAAGAGTTAAGAAAAGAGAACTCGCTCGAGTCTGTTGGCGGATTCACTTCCATCAATAATCTGACTTATGGCCTGCCTCACTCAACAAACATCATTCATTACGCCCAGGTTGTGCGCGGCAAATCGATGCTGCGACAACTTATTAAAGTCTCTAACAAGATTATCCAGGAAGCCGTTGAGGAAGAAGACGAGCCTGCGCTGATCCTTGATCACGCAGAGCATGCAATCTTTCAATTGGCTGATGAAAGAATTAGACAGGGTTTCACTCACGTCAAACCGATTGCCGAACAGTTGCTCGAGAAGGTCCAGGAAATGGAGGGTCGAGCAGCTGTATTGACTGGCCTGACAACCGGTTTTGCAGATCTCGACAAGATGACTTCAGGGCTGCAGCGTTCCGACTTGATAATTCTCGCAGCGCGGCCGTCGATGGGTAAGACCAGTTTTGCGCTGATGTTGGCTGAAAATGCTGCACTCCATTCGGGCGCAGTGGTTGGCGTCTTCTCTCTCGAAATGTCGAAAGAGTCACTCGTGATGCGCATGTTGTGTTCACAGGGAAATATAGATGCGCAGCGTTTTCGCAACGGGTTTTTGTCCCGGCTCGAGTGGGCGCAGATTGCCAAGTCGTTGGGAGTCCTGGCCGACGCAAGGATTTATCTCGATGATACGCCGGGAATCAGCGTGCTCGAGATGCGGGCCAAGGCTCGCCGGCTCGCCGCCGAGCAAAAGAAGCTCGACTTAATAGTCGTCGACTATTTGCAGCTCATGAGTGGATCGTCAAAGAGAGTTGAGTCGCGACAGCAGGAAGTGTCGCAAATTTCGCGAGAGCTCAAAGCGCTGGCTAAAGAGATGAATGTTCCTTTGGTGGC
>DASROI010000477.1:0-7287 GCA_035646955.1 Pyrinomonadaceae bacterium | reverse complement strand
CAGTTGGGCCAACGAATCTCGCCTCTCGATAGCGCTGGAGTTTATGTCCCCGGAGGTACAGCTGCTTATCCATCCTCGGTCATCATGAACATTGTCCCCGCTCGAGTCGCTGGTGTTCCGCGAATTGCAGTCGCTACCCCGCCTCAAGCCCTTTCAAAAAATCCAACCGTCGCTGCCACTATCCTTGAGCTCAAAGTTGATGAGGTCTATGGCGTGGGTGGTGCGCAGGCGATCGCTGCCCTTGCTTACGGAACAGACACCATCAAAGCCGTGGACAAGATTACGGGACCAGGAAACAAGTATGTCGCGACCGCTAAAAAGCTCGTGTTTGGAGATGTCGGTATCGATTCTATTGCCGGTCCATCCGAGGTTTTAATCATTGCTGACGACAGTGCTCCGGTGGATTTTGTTGCGGCTGATATGTTGGCCCAGGCTGAACACGGTGAAGACGCATCGGCAGTACTGTTGACCGCAGACCCGGCCTTTGCTTCCAGTGTGGCTGAAGAGTTGGAGCGACAACTGGCCACGTTGCCAAGGAAATCGATTGTTGAGGAATCACTCAAAAACTACGGTGCGATAATCATCGTCGAGAGCAATGACGCTGCGACGGAAGTAGCTAATGATCTTGCTCCTGAGCACCTTGAACTGATGACGCGTGATAACGAAAGTGTGGCCGCGAAAATCCGACATGCAGGCGCTATTTTCTTTGGACCATATTCACCTGAGGCTGTCGGAGATTATTTCGCGGGACCAAATCATGTTTTGCCTACTGGCAGAACGGCACGGTTTTGTTCCCCGCTGGGTGTCTACGACTTTGTACGACGGACCAGCATCATCAGGTATTCGGCGAGCGAAATGTTTGCTACGGCTGACAAGATCGCTCTCTTTGCGGAAGCTGAAGGACTGAGTGGTCATGCAAGATCGGTAACGATCAGAAAGTCTTAGAGAAAGATGAGAGACGATCTAAAGTCAGTCTTTAAGTCGGAAGTCACTGCGTTGCGTGCTTATTCGTTGGAGCCGCATGAGACCTCGATAAAGATCAATCAGAATGAGAATCCGTGGGAAACGCCTAAACAGATCAAAGACGAGACCTTGCGGCAATTTGAAAACTACAAATGGTCGCGATATCCGCCGTTTATTTCATCTGATCTTGAAGGACGGCTTGCTCAGTTCGCGGGATGGACTCCCGATGGCGTACTTGCCGGAAATGGATCGAATGAACTGATTCAAGCGCTTCTGATGGTCACGATGTCGGCGGGTAAATCTGTCTTGATATCAGAGCCCACGTTCACGTTGTATCGTCAAATTGCGACGATACTTGGCGGAGAGGTTCAAAGTGTGCGCATGACGACGGACTTTCGTTTCGACACAGAAGCTATCGTAAACAGGATTAAGAGAGATGATCCTCAAGTGGTCATTGTGTGCTCACCCAACAACCCAACTGGAACACGCATTCCGGATAGCGATCTGCGCCGGATACTCGATGCAGCTTCCGGTTTGGTAGTCGTTGATGAGGCCTATCATGAGTTTAGTGAGCAGACGGTTGTTCCACTTTTGAGGGACTTCGACAATCTCGTAGTGCTCCGAACATTTTCAAAAGCCATGGCCCTGGCGGCCCTCAGGGTGGGCTATTTACTGAGTGCTCCTGATTGTGTGGTCGAGATACGAAAGGCTTTACTACCCTATAACCTGAATCTCTTTTCGCAGACCGCTGCCAGGGTGGCCCTGGACTCATACGCGACCGAATTAAGACCGCTCGTTAACAATATTTTGAGTGAACGGCAAAGAGTCTTCAATGAGATTGATCAGCTCAATTGTTTTTATCCAATAGTCTCCACGGCGAACTTCATGATCGTAAGAAGTGAACTCGACCCAAGAGTGGTGTTTGAGCATTTACTTAGTCGCGACATTCTCATTCGAGATGTCAGTCGTTATCCTATGCTCGAAAAATACTTTCGCATAAGCGTAGGGACGCCCATGGAGAATGATCTTCTACTTCAGGGTTTGAGAGAGCTGGCTTCCTGATGGCAAAACCGATTGTAAAAACGAACCATACGCGCACTGCATCTGTCCAAAGAACGACAAAAGAGACAGATGTTCGAGTGATGTTCAACCTTGATGGTGTCGGGCAATCCAGGATTTCAATTGGGTTGCCGTTTCTCGAACACATGCTGGAACTGTTTGCGAAGCACGGTCTGTTTGATCTTGAGATCAAATGCAAGGGCGATCTCGAGATTGATGATCATCATTCGGTTGAGGATATCGCAATTACGATGGGCCAGGCCCTGGTTGAGGCGTTGGGCCAGAAAGAGGGCATCAATCGTTATGGAGAGGCTATTGTGCCGATGGATGAGGCTCTTTGCCGCTCCGTCATCGATTTGTCAGGACGGTTTTTCCTGGTCTATGAGGTGACCACGCGCCGACAGAAGATCGGGAATTTCTCGGTTGAGTTAGCCGAACATTTCTGGCGCTCGTTTGCTGAGACAGCGAAATTCAATCTCCACATCGATTGTTTGCGCGGCCGCAATACGCATCACATTCTGGAAGGGACGTTTAAAGCATCTGCGCGCGCATTAAGGCAGGCTGTCGAGCGAAATACACGGGTCACTGGTGTACCGAGTACGAAAGGGTCGCTCTAAGATGAGCAAAATCGCCATCATCGATTATGGCGTTGGCAACTTGAGATCAGTCGAAAAAGCATTTGCCGCTAATGGCATTGCCGCAAGCGTTACGAATCAAATCGACGAGATTGCTCATGCGGATAAACTCGTTCTCCCGGGAGTTGGAGCGTTTGCGAGTTGTATGCGGGGATTGCAAGACCGAGGGTTTGAGCGATTGGTTATGGACCGCGTGGCCGCAGGTGTTCCGATACTTGGTGTTTGCGTGGGGATGCAGATGTTGTTTGAAGAGTCAGAAGAGTTTGGAACTACCAGAGGGTTGGGAATACTGCCTGGTAAGGTGCGTCGTTTCAGGGAAGATCAGTTAGTACCACAGGTTGGTTGGAATTCGATTCGCCAGTGCCGTGCACATCCGCTTTTCAACGGGATAGCGAATGACGCGTTCTTCTATTTTGTGCATTCATATTATTGTGAGCCGCGAGATTCTGAGACGATCCTCGGTGTGACGGAATACGGCTCAACCTACGCTTCAGTGGTAGCGAGAGATAATGTTGCGGGTGTTCAATTTCACCCGGAAAAGAGTCAGGCGATGGGACTCAGGATGCTCGCTAACTTTGCAGGATAGCATCTTGCAGTCACTTTGGGGCTTGGGGCGTAGCATGGGTCAGTACCGATTCGCGGCAGCGTCGGGTGAGTCTCGACCTCTTATGATCTGGCGATAACTGCGGACTTACCCGACGCTACCGCGAATCGGTACTGACCCATGCTACCACGCGTCTGAAGCCCGGTGAGTGAGAGGGTGCAAAGACCAAAGCACAGAGACCAAAGACCAAACCGCCATGCTCGCTAAACGAATCATTCCCTGTCTCGATGTTAAGGACGGACGCACTGTGAAAGGAATCCGTTTTGGGTCACTCGTAGACGCGGGCGATCCGGTCGAGCAGGCGAAACGTTACGATGCTGAGGGTGCAGATGAACTCACGTTCCTCGATATCACGGCCTCCTCCGATAAGCGACAGATTGTTGCTGAACTGGTGCGTCGAGTTGCTGATGAAGTCTTTATCCCATTCACTGTGGGTGGTGGCCTGCGATCGGTTGAAGATGTTCGAGCAGTCTTGCGCGCCGGCGCCGACAAGGTCAGTCTCAACACTGCCGCAATCGAACGCCCCGAATTGATTCAAGAGTGTGCTGAAATGTTTGGCAGCCAATGCATCGTCGTTGCCGTTGATGCGAAACGTAGCGATACCAAGAACGGTTGGGAAGTGTTCACGCATGGCGGTCGGCGAAATCGTGGTATGGATGCCGTCGAATGGATAGGGCGCGCTCAGACGTTGGGAGCCGGCGAGATCTTGTTGACGAGTATGGACCGTGATGGAACCCGCGACGGCTATGACCTTGAATTGCTTCGTGTGGTAACAGCCGCAGTGAAAATTCCGGTGATTGCATCAGGCGGCGCAGGGAAGTTGAGCGACTTTCGTGACGCGTTTCTCGAAGGCGGCGCAAGCGCTGTATTAGCCGCGTCACTCTTTCATTTTGGCGAGATCTCTATTGGCAGCCTTAAAGATTATTTGACGGAGAGTAAGGTATTGGTTCGAACTGCGGATGCAACGGTATGAAGGTTAACCTCGCAGAGATAAAGTTTGACGACGCTGGATTGATTCCGGCGATTGTTCAAGATGTGCATACCAGGGAGGTGCTTACCCTCGCCTATATGAACAGCGAAAGCCTGTCGCTGACTCTCGAAACTGGTCAGACGTGGTTTTGGTCCCGCTCGCGCCAGCAGCTGTGGAAGAAAGGCGAGACCTCCGGTAACACACAAGAGGTGGTCGAAATTAAAGTCGATTGCGACAATGACGCGCTCGTTCTACTTGTGAACCCCGCTGGACCAGCTTGTCATACTGGTGCGACAAGTTGTTTCCACAATTCAGCTGAAGATGCGCGAGAAGGTTCAAGAGTAAACAAAAGTTCAGCAAATACCCTTTCCGATCTTTATGAGTTGATCGCGCGGCGCAAACAAGAACGGCCGGATGGTTCCTACACCACTTACTTGTTCGACGAAGGACTCGACAAGATTCTGAAAAAAGTAGGCGAGGAATCAGCAGAGTCAATTATCGCCGCCAAGAATCAAGATCCACAGCGACTCGTCAGCGAAGTTGCAGACCTGACCTTTCATCTTCTTGTTATGCTGGTTGAGAAAGGTGTTTCACTCGAACAGATTCAAGCTGAACTGGAGAACCGCAGCAAGAAACGATTAACGGAGAAAAATGCTTGAGTATCGATCTACTCAATTTTGCGGTTGAAGTGGCGCAACAGGCCGGGGCGATTACGCTTGAATACTTCCGCAGGGATCCCCAGACATCGACGAAAGCGGATGGTAGCTTTGTGACGATTGCTGATCGAAATGCCGAGAGTTTTATGCGAGAACGGATTCGCGCGACCTTTCCCGCGGACGGTATTCTCGGCGAGGAGGAGGGCGAGCTGCTTGGTTCTTCAGGTCGCCGCTGGATTCTCGATCCCATCGACGGAACGTTCGCATTTGTTCACGGAGTTCCATTTTACGGAGTGCTGATAGGACTTGAAGTCGACAACAAGATGAGCCTCGGTGTCGTGAACATTCCCGCTTTGAGTGAAGTGGTCTATGCCGCAACTGGCCTGGGGTGCTTTTGGAATGGCAAACCAACTCGAGTGTCAGACACCAAACGTCTTGAGGATGCGCTCGTTCTTTGTACTGATTTCATGGCTTGCCGGCATTACGGGTTCGAATCTGCCACCGAGCGGGTGATGACACGAGCGAAGACAAACAGGACGTGGGGCGATTGCTATGGTTATGTTTTAGTAGCCACAGGTCGTGCCGATGTCATGCTGGATCCGGTCATGAACCTCTGGGATTGCGCCGCGTTGCAACCCATTCTGGAAGAGGCCGGAGGCACTTTTACAGATTGGACCGGTTTGGCCACGGCGCATGGTGGTAACTCGATCGCGACCAATGGAAAATTGTTTGAGGAAGTAATGACGCTAGTGGCTGGTTAGTTTTCAAATGCGTGTAATCCCTGCAATTGATCTTCGAGACGGTAGGTGCGTTCGTCTGGCCCAGGGCCAAAAGGCGCAGCTGACCGTCTACAGCGAAGAGCCCGTTGAAGTTGCACAACAGTTTGTCGGGGCTGGTGCTACGTTGATCCACGTAGTCGACCTCGACGCCGCTTTCGGAGAGCCGAACACAATTAATCGGGCCGTGATTCGCGATATCTTGAAGACTGGTTCACAAGTCGAGGTTGGTGGAGGTATTAGAACGCCAAAAGATGTAAAGGATTTATTCGAGTTGGGAGTCCGGCATGTTGTGCTGGGAACTGCTGCAACTGAAACACCTCTTGCCGTAAAGGAGTTGGTCCAACAGTTTGGTGATCTGATTTGTGTCGGAATCGACGCGCGTGATGGAGTGGTGATGGTACGCGGTTGGGAACAGCAGGCCACCATAGGGGCTGTTGAACTTGCGCGAACGATGGCTGCCTATGGTGTCGAAAGAGTCGTCTATACGGACATCAATCGCGACGGCATGCTGACTGGTCCAAATGTGGGCCAAACCATCTCTTTAGCTCGGAATGCAGATGTGAAAGTGACAGCATCAGGAGGAGTGTCGAGTCTAAACGATATTCGCAGGCTCCGTGACTCTGGTGAGCCTTTGTTGGACAGTGTCATCATCGGTAAGGCCCTGTATGAGGGAAGGTTTAGTCTCGAAGAAGCAATTAAGGTTGGTTTACAGAACCAGGAGCGAAGTGATGGCACGCCGATTGAGTGAGTTCTTTTGGCTAGTGCAGTCGCTTCGCTCCTGATGTTCTGTATCGCAGGGGAACAATTATGAGTGCAAACATTTTTGCGGCCGACATTCTGAAGGAACGAGTTGCTTTTATCACCGGAGGCGGGACGGGCATCACGGGCGGTGTAGCGCGAGCCCTGGCCGAATCAGGAGCAGCGGTTGCGCTGATTAGTAGAAAGATGGAACACCTTGAACCGGCGGCAGAATTGATAAACCAGAATGGCGGACGCGTATTTGCTTTTGCGGCTGACGTGCGTGAGAGCAAGCAAGTCGAAGATGCAATCGCGGCCACAATCGATCATTTTGGCAAGATTGACGTGGTAGTGAATGGAGCAGCCGGAAACTTTCTTTGCGCGGCGAATGAATTGTCGCCAAACGGGTTTGGAACTGTGGTGGATATTGATCTCAAAGGTACTTTCAACGTTTGTCGCGCAGCTTTCGAACAGTTGAAAGAACATCGAGGACAGATACTCAATATCAGTGCGACGTTGCACTACCTTGGAACTCCCTTGCAACTCCATGTTTCTGCAGCAAAAGCCGGGGTTGATGCCTTGACCAGAAACTTAGCTGTCGAGTGGGGACCTTATGGCATTCGAGTCAATAGTATTGCGCCTGGTCCAATTGAGGATACGGAAGGAATGAAACGTTTGGTGCCGGAAGTGGTGAAGGAGAAGTTGAAGAAAAGGATACCTCTCGGGAAATTTGGGAGGATTGCTGATATCGAGAGTGCCGCCGTATTTCTTTGTTCCGATGCGGCGAGCTTCATCAACGGCGCTGTGTTAGTTGTTGATGGCGGGCAATGGTTAGCGGCAAGTAGGATGCTTTAAAAAGTGATAGCTCATTGATCAATTATTT
>DASROI010000476.1:0-8211 GCA_035646955.1 Pyrinomonadaceae bacterium | reverse complement strand
GCTTTCCGAATCGGCAGTTGTTTGATTTGGAAGGTCTTAAGGGAAGAGTCCTCTCATCCTCGTATACTCCCCAGCCAACGAGCTCCAAGTTCGAGCCTATGATGAAAGAGATCGAACTGATATTTTCCAGGAATGAACGCGGCGGTTTAGTCTCTTTTGATTACGACACGAAGGTCTTCTACGGGCAAATTTAAGAGTTGGGGCTTTGTGCTTTATTAACCGTGTGGTCTGATCGGGCGCAGCAAGGGGTCACTACCAGTACAAAGCACAAACATGCAATGCTCACCTAATCAACCTTCTTGTCATAAAACACGATACTGTAAGCTAGTCCGAGGCCGGCGCACGCGGCAAGTATAAAAAGAATCATTGCCAGGCCGGGGTAACCAAAGATGCGAAATGAGGTCTCAACTCGCATCAGCATCGCCGCACCTACAATCAACGCTGCCACCACTAAACCTAACGTTATTCGATTCGCGACCTTCTGTAAGCCATCGATCACGACTCGCTCATCGATCGCATCCACCTTGAATCTCAACTCATTGTTACCGATTGAATCAAGTATTCGATTGACCCTGTTTGGAAACTTCTCGGCAAATTCTTTGAAGTCGACGACACTGGAAAGTAAGTTGCTCGGGGAAACGCTTTGGAGAATGTTCTGTTCGAGGATCTCCTTAGCCCGCTCTCGAATAATTGCATTTGGCTCGAACGCCGGATCCAGTGTATAGACCACTCGATCGAGGTTCAGCAGCGCTTTTGCGATCAGCGTGAACTCGGGCGGCATCCTGACCCAGCAGTCGGCTGAAATTTTTGTTATCTCAAGCACAATCTGGCCGGCGTTTAGCTTGCTCATGCTGGCATCACGATTATCGGCGACCAGATCAGCAACCCGCCTGAAGTACTCGGCCCGATCAAACTTAGGCTTCGGTTCTCCCATTCGGATTGCGCACTCAGCCGCCAGCTCCCCACGTCCATCACTCGATGCCAGTAGCAAGCGCAGAAACTTGTCCTGGAACGACCTGGTCACTCGCCCAACCATTCCCAGATCAAGAAGCGCTATTTGGTTATCCTTTGTCAGAAGGATATTTCCCGGATGAGGATCAGCATGGAAAAGACCGTCTACGAGGATTTGCTTCAGATAAGAACCGAAAAGATCCTCGGCCAGTGACGGCCCATCAATTTCAAGTAATCTTAAAGGAGTGAGGTCCGTCACCTTCGTGCCGGACACGTAATCCATTGTCAGAACCCGACTGGTAGTAAAGTCATCAACTGGTTGCGGAACGACAATATCGTCAAACTCCCAGAGGTTTCGGCCAATCGTCCTCAGATTGTTAGCTTCAATTGTGAAATCGAGCTCGCGCAATAGGCCCTGTCGCAAATTGATGAGCATGTTCTCAAATTCATAACGCTGTCCCAGTTCCGTATGCGCGTCGAGAAAGTGGGCCACCTCGTTCAGAGCTTCCAGGTCATCGACAATAAGCTCACGAATATTAGGACGCTGCACTTTCACCACAACAGACCGGCCATCCCTCATGTAAGCCAGATGGACTTGAGAGAGCGAAGCTGCAGCAAGCGGGACGGGCTCAAAGTCGGCAAAGGCTTTCGAGATTCGAACGCCCAGCTCTGAAGAGACAATTCGCTCAACTTCTTCGTACGGGAACGGCTCGATCTTATCTTGTAGGCGCGATAGTGCGTCGAGGTAGGGGCCCGGCAACAGGTCGGCCCTGGTAGAGAGTAATTGGCCCAGTTTAATGAAAGTAGGTCCGAGCTTCTCGAGATCGCTAGCCAAATCCTCAGCCGTAGCGACTTTGGACTCAAGATCGATTTCGTCCGCAATCTGGCTACCCTCGAGCCCAGCGGGACTAATCAAGTCGGAACGGCCGTACTTGACGAAGAGCCGAACAACGTCTTTGTAACGTTTAAGTTTTTCGGGTTTTAGAGAAACTACCATCCTATCCTCCGCGCAGGGAAGCCAAATACTGGGGGATTAATTCTGCAGGGGGTGGAATGTAAGGGCCGCGATTTCGTGATCGCCGGGGGAAACTGGGACCAAGGTGAGCCAATAATCGCTTATTGGTCCACCGCGTGCAACTGGGAACGGTTAAAACTTAATTCGTCGAAGCCGGCTTTTTCTCTCCCAGAGCACGATCGAGCGCTTCACGAAGACCGTCCGCGCTAATGACAGTCAACTGTACGCCGTTGATAAAAATTGTCGGCGTGCTGCCGACGCCGTACATTTCGCCGTCTTCGATATCGTGCTTCACTTCTTCCTGGTACATGCCGCTATCGAGAGCCGCATCGAACTTGGCTCTATTCAGGCCAATTTCGGAGGCGTACTTTTTGAGCGACGCCAGGTCCAGGTTCTTCTGTCGCTGAAAGAGTAGAGTTGTGTATTCGAAGAACTTTCCCTGAGCATTGGCGGCATTTGCAGCTTCGGCCGCTTTACGTGCGTTCTCATGCTGCGAGAGCGGAAAGTCGCGCACCACGAACCTCACCTTATTGCCGTAGGACTTCAACACCTCTTCTAAAACTGGTTGCATAGCAGCACAGGCCGGGCATTGGAAGTCAGTAAACTCGACGAGCGTGACCGGCGCGTTTGCATCCCCTCGGGACGGGTCGTCATCCACACTGATATTCAATACAGGCGCTACGGGTTCTGAGATGATCCAACGTATATCGGCTCCTTTTCTTAGCCTGGCCGATAATTCTTTTTCCAGCCGCTGGCGATCTTCTTCCTGCAGGTAGATTGCCAGCTGATTTCGGAGACTGTTTAGATCACCTGATATCCGCGCTTTGTTCTCGCTGTAGAACTTATTAACTTCAGCCTCAGTTGGAGATTTAACTTTGTCACTTATTTCTTTTCTGACTATCTCCTCGGGGGTAGTTTGCTGCCGATTGGCTTCGGCTATGAGCAGAATGTCGTTAACGGTTAGATCTGCTTGACGTTTGGCATCCTGGTAAGCGGAGAATCGAATTTTGAAGACAACCGGCTTCATCCTTTCGTTTATCAGTGCGCCCGTCAACGGCTGGTCACCAATAGTTGCCACTACTGCCTGAGGTGGAAGGTTCGGAGTATTGACGTCAACACCGGCAACCACTGGAATAGATTTCCGCAAACGACTAACCAGCTCATCAGCGAGCTTACTCTCAAACTGATCATGCATCAGTGCGGCAGCCTGGGGTGCAGCTTCGGCCGGGTTCATCCCTTCAAACTGGTCGCGATTCTCGTCAAGAAATTGCTTAATCTGAGCCGGTGTTGGCGTAGGAATTCGACGGACAACTTCTGATTCGTAAAGACGGTGCGAGGTAATGCGACGGCGGCGCGCTTCGACTTCGAGCAGGATCGTGTTGATTTGCACGTCGAGGAGTTTTCGTCTGGCTTCAGCGATTCTCGACTCGGTAGTCTCCAACTCTTCTCGCACTGCCGGATCAAGATCGGTACTACTGATGGTCTGGCCATTAACTACTGCTAGTTGCACTGGGCCAGTTGAGACAGGTGCAACCGGAGGAGGCGCCGGTGTGACTGGCTGAGCGGGCTGAGTGCCGGTAGCCGTGGTTGTCGGAGATTTTCGAGTCGGGTTGCGGCGCCTTGTTTGAGCATTTGACGAATCGATAATCGTCATCAACAAAAGCACAACTGCGCAGCTTTTCACTAACTTCATAAGGGTTCAACTCACTGGGAACAAGGTAGATTGGAGAACAGCATAATAAAAGAACTGATCATTAGAGCACAAACACGCGTTTGGCGCTGCCCGTTGCCAGACAGCGCCAAAAGTTTACGAGACGAATTCCTGAGACCTAACTTAATGGTAACGAATGATACTTCTGCGGCGCTTCTTCACAGGAGTTCGCACAGAAAGTAGATCGCTATGTCGCCCATTTAGAATGAAGGCGAGTCCCTGGTGAGTGACGCCCAACATCCTGGCGGCTCTGGTAACACTTCCGCCTGAGGCCTCAAGTGCTTGACGAATCAGATTTCCTTCATATCGTAGGACTTCGGACTCGAGAGAAAACTCATTGGAAAAGTTGAAGGCTGACTCAGTCACCTGAGAGCCCGATTGTGCACCGCCTGCTTCTGCACTAAGCACTAACCTTGCGCAATCACCTAACCGAATCTTCAACGCTCGATTCTGTGAGTTTGAGAGCAATTCCTCAGCAGAGCGATAGTAATTCTTTAGTTGTTCTGCTGAGAGATTCCTGTTCAACTCCTCGATTGCTGTAACAGCGGCAATGCCGCCTCGATTGGGATCGCCTGCTGTCTGCGCTATCTCCGTTGCCTTTTCCAAATTGAGCTTGGAATCGTCGATCTTACCTAAGCGCGCGAGAGCCTTACCATACGTTGTCAAAGCTTCTGCAAGGACGCCTTGTTCACCGCCGCCGGAGAGCACTTTTACTGCTTCGCGAGCAGTTCTTTCTGCGTCGGCGTTCTTGCCTTCCATAAGGAACGTCTGGGCGCGAGCATCCTCAACCATCGCCGTGCCGCCCTGATCGTTCAGGGTCTTCATTAACGACAGTGCGCGTTTGAGATGATCGTGAGCGTCTGGAAATCTCCCTATAGTGGCAAAGAGATATCCAACGTTATTTTCTACTCGAGCTTGATTTCGTTTGTGATCAGCCTGCTCGAAGTGAAAACTTGCCGCGGCATACTCCACTAATGCCTTGTCGACAAACTCAGTCTTGTTTTCCGACAACCCAATAGTCCTGAGTAAGTTCGCGTGCGAGTTATGAAACTTACCTTTAAGCGCATCGTTGGAACTGCGATCGAATAAGGTGGCTGCATCGCTGTAAATTCGCAATGCCTCGCTGTCTCTAGTCGCAGCCTTCTCAACAATTGCCAGGTTCAGAAGAGCTCGGAGCCTTTGCTCCGTTTGCGACTCACCAAGGATATCCAAAACATGTCGAAGGGTAATTCGAGCCTCGTCGAAGGCTCCTTCACGCCAATAGCAAATTCCTAAATCTACTGACGCTTCAGCTGCTTTTTCAGTAATTCCTAAACGTTCAAAGATCGAAGAACTCTCGCTTATCAGGTCCTTGGCTGCCTCTTGCGCACCAGGGATTTGACGAGCGCTACCAATCCAACCAGTCAGAGTTCCGGTTCTTAGTAGTAATTCGGCCTTTACTGGATCTGTAAGACCGGAGATCGAAGGGCGATTGCCGGGTCCTTTCCAGAAAGGTTCAAGGACTTCTTTCGCCTGCTCATATTCGCCCGCTTCCTCGAATTGACGGGCTAACTCGCAGAGCGGAAGGGCATCATCGGCGACTACGCCAGTCGCTGAATTCACAATAATGGACGTCTGCAACTCCATATAACTACTCCAGTTGTCAAATTAGGTAAGGAACCTTGCAAGGCACTTAATTGGGGGATATTATCACAAACAACCGTTTATCTCTTGGTTGCACGCCACCTCATCGGTATTGAACTACACATTTCTGAGGAGAAGACCATGAAACCTGTCAAAAACTTGCTATTTGCGGCGCTACTTGTGTCCTCGATGACCCTGACGGCATTGGCCGGAGACATCGATACACCCGGTTATACAACCCCATCGCCCGAGCGATACACGACAGTTGACTCGACAAATGAGGATCCTTCGGCGCCCAATAGCGGTTCGGAAACAACGGTTACCTATTCGGAAACCGACGACTTACTTTATGACGCGCTGACGATGTTTTACTCGATCATCTAAGCAAACACAGCAGCATCTTTTAAAGTAGCGCACCTTCAGTTTTCACTTTATGGTGTAGCCACTCGCGGCCTTCGGATTCGTGTGGGCGGTTCACGGCATCACGCTAAACAGACCGGTATGAGGGGCGGATAACGGCAGCATCCTAACTCCATTAGCCCCGCAAGGCAATAGCGGTTTGTGACAGAATCGCGAAATTTAACAAATCTCCGCCTCGACCGGCTCTCATGGGTGTAGTGTGCCTGATTAAACCAGCTTCTGAACGGTCTCCAAGGTGTCGATTTCGGCTGGGCCCTTGTCGGTGCGCAAACGAACTATTCGAGGAAAACGCAGAGCAAAACCGCTCTTATGGCGCTTGGATGGTTGAACCTTATCAAAAGTGACCTCTATTACGATTAAGGGCTCGACTATTCTGACTCGTCCATGAGCAAACTCCTGAAGTGTGTGCTGCTTAAACCATTCGGTTAGCTCGGTTAGCTCGCGATCGGTTAGACCAGAGTACGCTTTACCAATATTTAACAACTCGTCATCATCAACTGACTTTCGAACAGCAAAGGTATAGTCCGACAACAGGTTTCGCCGCTTTCCATGGCCTACTTCGACCGCCGTCACTACTACATCAAGCGTGGCGATAGCCTTTTTCAGCTTTAGCCAGTCACGACCGCGCCGACCTGGTTTGTAGATTGATGAAGGACTCTTGATCATCAATCCCTCGTTGCCGCGCGCCCGGGCCATATCGAATTCCGCGTCTAACAGTGCGGCGTCCTGAAAAGTTTTACCGGCTGACATGCGAATTGGACCATGATTCGGTATCAGACTCTGCAATATTTCTCGTCGTCCGTGGAGTGCTTCGTTGATCAGGACTTTTCCCGATGCGTATAGGAGATCGTAAGCGACCAGGACCACCGGAACAGTAGCCATCAACTCGTCACTTACAGTTTTTCTTCCAAGACGCTTCTGAAGTTCACTGAATGGCAAAATTACATCGTCGTTTGCAGGTACGATCTCTCCATCGATTATTACATCGGTATTGAACTGACTAAGCGGTTCCAATAACTCCGGGAAGCGGTGTGTTATTTCGTCCATCGTTCGCGAGTAGATGGCTACTCGTCCATCTTTGGCATGGACCTGAGCTCGAATGCCATCGAACTTGTCTTCCACCAGAAACTCATCGGGCATCGTGCGCACAATATCCGTCAAATCGGCTGCTGGTGTTGCCAACATGAACTTGATTGGATGAAAGAGTCTCATTCCGACATCACGTAGATCCGCGGTCCGCGCCCTGATAGCGGTTTCTCCGATGTCTCCAAGCAACATATTGGCGTAAGCGACGTCATCAAGAGGTTGTTCAAACGCCCGTGCGATGGCGTCTTCAACGAGACCTTCTCGCAATCCGATGCGCAAATCACCAGCCAATAGCTTGATTAGATATTTTGCTTCGAGCGGTGAGGCATGGTGCAGTACGGCAGCGAGCAACGCCGTCTTGTTACGAATTCCGCGAGTTTCGCTGAGCCGGGTAATCAGCGATTCCGTCTCAACCAAAGTAACCGTCGGTTCGAACTGCTTTTTTGTTTCAGCAATAATCTCCGCGGCGAGATCTCCCGGATCTCCAAGCTTTACGTACCTTGCGTAGAGATCATCGGGACTAAAACCGGTTGCTTCACGCAGCGCAGCACTGATAATGCTGCCACCAACGTTGGTAGTACGCGCGTCATTCATCGCAAACTGATGTCCAGCGAAATATCGAGCAGCGCGACTCAAGTCGGCTTCGGATAACTGGTGAAGATAGCTTCCCAGAATGGCCGCTTTTTCAAGTTTCTTCGAGGTAGCGGCAATCTTTTCCGCAGCTTCTGCGAAACTCTGTAATGTAGCCACCGCTTTAGTTTGCGGCGAAGGATTTTCTATCGATGATTGGTTTGCCATCCCTCTTATGATGTCGCGTCTAAGATTAAGGTAGCAAGTCGAGGCTGAGGGCAGGCTACCATCCGTACGAAGGAGGGCCTTTCCACAAAAAGAAATTCCGTACGCGCTGCGCTTTTCCTCGACAACGCGCTACAATCTCCGGCAGCCGCAGAAAGTCCCCTAGCACCTCAAGATCAGAAAGGTGATCGGTTGTGTTTGCATTAATCTTGGATTCCCTGGGGAGCACTGAGCTTCTTTTCATACTGGTCATTGCTCTAATATTTTTTGGTCCACGTAAGTTGCCGCAGCTGGCCCGATCAATGGGTAAGGGTCTCGCAGAATTCCGCAAGGCTTCTGACGATTTCAAGCGCACCTGGGAAAGAGAGGTAGCGATTGAAAGCGCTCGGAGTGACACGGACGATCACTCAATGATGCGAGACGAATACCGGTCGTTGAATGATTCATCTCATAACGAGTCGACAATTTTTGAACCAGGCCAGCCAGATCTAGTCGTGCCGAGACAGAGCCCGCAGTATTCTCAACCCACAGAAAGCACTGAACACGCGATTGAAAATCCGAGTGTTGAAGAAACACCGAAAAAGCACGACTGGCTTTAATTGATTTGATT
>DASROI010000475.1:0-23500 GCA_035646955.1 Pyrinomonadaceae bacterium | reverse complement strand
CTGTCTCAACATAAAAGCTGAGTGGCGCCCTTGCCATAATTTCCGCCGAAGGAAAACTGCGACGGCCGTCGCTGGTCTCGATCCCCAAATTTTGGACAATCCCTGTGACCATTTTTTGCGTCAGCGCCCACGAGCAATTTGTAGTACAGATCATCTTAACGACATCTTCAAAGACAGTTGTCGACCGCAGCATTCGGCCGGCGCCTTGAACGCCGATCCACTCAAAATCCGAATCGTTCACTATCGAATCGTAGAAGGGGCTCAAATCATCATCGAGTCGGAGTAGATGGCGGACATCGCGCTCGACCTTGGCCAGGTCCTTCTTGTTGAGATTTTTGGCTATCGTAACCCGCACCTGGCGTCCGGCGGAGGAGAGAGAGACGGTTACTGGAGGGCCAGAAGGCAGGTCGACAACGCGTGTTAGGAGCCACTTTTCGCGGTCGATTTCGAAAGGCAACAATTCGCACCAGCCGTGGCTGATTATGGTCCTGCGGAAGCTGAAAGAACGGGGTGTTGTTATTTTTATTTCCATCCTGAAAAAGTGACGAAAGTGCGTTTAGAAAAGCTGAAATTTTGAGCTCATTGAGCTTGTATTGTTCAAGTTCGGTCAAGCTGATTCTTGACACTTAAGGGTCAGGGAAACTAGACTGAACCCACTTGAAAAAACAGTGTGTGGAAGGCTGTACTCCCTTCCCCCAACTACACTAGGGACGATGGGAGAGATAAGTCAACACTCGACTTACAACAGTAATTCCGGTGAACGTACGCACCGCTTCCAAAAACAAGTAAAAGTCGGAGCTTTCCGACGATGGTTTTTCGCCCCCCGGGCAGTTTAGCAGGGCAGCCCGTGGGGCGATGCCGTTTTTCACGGTGGCCAGCAACTTCCGCCGCATCCAATAAATCATCTTACGAAAATCGGGTTCGAAATGATCCAGGGTTCTTTACCGACGGCCCCAAGCTGCGGTAAATATGCCTCAACACGATAAATTCCCTTTTCTTTTAACTCAAACTCCTTCTTTAACAGCCCCTCTTCGTCGACTATCACCTCGCCGTCTTTGAAGATTACAACTCTTGCCTGAAGCGGCACCGCTACGTTTAGTTTTGTCCCTGGATGGAACAAAATTTCGTCACCCTGAATTTTGCTTTCACCCGGTGCCTCGACTTCGAATTTAAAGCCCGTTGTATCCCCGAAAATGTCGAATCCGATAAACGAATGACCCTGTCTTAGCGCGTCGAGCAGACTGGTGGGATTCAACGCCTTTTCATGTGGAACAAGCACATGCATCCGGACGAGGTGAAAACTGGTCGAGTAAGGATCCAGTTGTAAACCTAAGATCGATCTACCTGTCCCATCAACCAGGCTGAATCCTATATTGGCATGAGCGTCGTTTCCGGCCGTTGCGGATACCTTTCGTTTAGCCAGTAGCTTATCCCATTTGTACAGCGCATCTTCAGGGCGTTCATAGAAGCTGGCAAATAGCAGATCGGGATAGCTCCGCTGACTCCAGAGAACGTCAAAGAAGGCGGTTATCGGATTGATCGTCCGGGCGTTCGTGTAAACGTTATAGACTTCGAGTCCGTCGAAATGGGCGTCCTTCGACTTTAACTCGTTCGGATAGGCTGCAATTGCTAAAGAACCATTTGCGGTTGCCGCGGACACGAGATCGGAATAAGCGGCCTTGTCATTTGCCGCAAGTTTGCTATCTCCCGGTATCACGAGAACTCTTTCGCCATCTGACGAACTCACCTCGTTGCCATTCAGAAACAGCACGCCGCCGTGCAAACCCTTCAGAGTGTTCTCTGCTGTATCAAACTCTTTTTCGACATGTTCCGTCATTACGACGAAGTTTAGATTGTTAGCTTGCGCAGCCGAGATGATCTCACTAAAGGACCCTTTGCTGTGTCCTCCGAGAAATGAATGGACGTGGACCACGCCCTTGTATTCAGAAAATTTGGCATTGGGCTCGACTGGTTTTCGCTCGGTCTCTAAACGTTCGATAGTCTGGTTTAGTCGCCGGAGTTGGAAGCGACGATAGACGAAAGGAATTTGGACCAAAAGGACCAGGACAAGGAACGCCAACAGGATTTTTCGTGAGCGCCGCATCGAAGTGTATTAGCGGATCGCCTCGAGGAATTGTCAACCCGGTAATCAGATGCTTGTTTTAGGTCACAAAATCAAGCGAAGCAGCAAGTTCGCTGATGCTTCAACGTCTGCGCGGCACTCTTAAATAACGATATGGGTCAACATCTTTCCTATTCACAATTCAACTCTCCCCGCGGAGGAGTTTGAGTTCTTTTATTAGATCACCGATGGCATCGCCGGCATAAAGGACCTTTTTCCCTCTCCAGATTACACGCGGTGGTGTTTGAGTCTCAGGAGTGCCCTTGGCAATTACGAAGAGTTCACCGTAAGGATATGTGGTATTGAGAATTCGGCGGTACTCTACGAGATTGAAAGAGATTACGTAATCAGCTTCACTCAAGTCCTGTGCAGCCGAAAGACTTCGGTATTTACGAATGTAGGAATTTAGCTTCTTGGCCATTAGACCGTAAACCCCACGAAGTCGACCGGATGGCGTCGGATCAGACTTCAACACCTGGTCGATGATTACACTCTCTCCATTACCCGCGTCCACTACGCCCGATCTAAAAACCACAAGCAGTGCGCGTCGTTTATTTCTGATCTCGACAAGCGAGTTTGGAGTTGAATTTATTGGACCTGGTGTCTGCCCGGCGCGACGAGCCGAAACACCCAGTACAAGAGCTATGGGGAACACTACGAAAAGCGCCCCTTTGGTAAGGATGTGAAAACTACTCACGGCGAAGATGGTATAGAAAACGTGTTACTGACGATCGAACAATGAACCAGTGATTTTTTAGATTCGTTTTGTCGCACTCTTGGGAGGGTGCGGAATCGCACTCGGAGCGTCTTGCCCGGTGATGCCTACCAGGGCTGCTCCGTCAGGAGTTAGTGATAGGTAATCGTCACCTTCACTTGTATGCCTCACGAGGAGTCGACTCTTTTTTTCCATGGCCTCTAACGTCCTGACGATATCTGCGTTTGAGGCATCCGTCAGATTCGAGAATAATTCTTTCACTAAGATACGAGGTCGTTGTTGAGTTTCAAAGAAATCAAGAATCCGTTTTTCAATTTGTTCGAGCCTGTGAATGTCCATTTGATGTACTGACCCTTGAACGCCAGGATGCGGGGGAGAGTGTTGAGATTATGCGATCGATTTGGAAGAGTCGCAATGGAGCAAATCCACAGATTGTGCTGATTACGCCGATTAAAAACGTTGAGTTAGAACCACCATTTGAACTCAAAAACTGTGAAAACGGCGTAATCTGCGAATAACTTTGATCCTCAATTACTTCTAATACCAATCAATCCAATGATCGCCCCGGCGCCCTCAACCAGTGCAAGGAACACCGCTGACCAAAGGAAGGTGTTGGACCACGGATGAACGCCCAGCGAATTCACATTGTCTGATCCAGGTGCAATGAAGTGATAAAACACACCGAACACAAACGAACCAGCCATCGCCAAAAACAGCAAGAGATAGCCCAATCTCTTCCGTCGCCAAACCATGATTGCCGCGACGATCGGAAGCAGATTAATCACCACCAGGATGTAGATGTTTTGCCAGCGGCTCACCTCGATGTGCAGCATATTATGAGCAGCCGCATGAGGCACCTGCACAAGAATGTGCACAATCACCACTAAAATTCCCAAAATGCGAACATTTCTCATTGTTTTGCCCTAAGGTCAAATTGAATGTCGACGGCGTTCCCAATGCTTGTAGTAAACTAAACGATACCTCACCGCCCCTCAAGGAGAAATCAAATCATGAGACCGAGAGCCTTTCTAACGGCAGCATTCTGCATCGTGGTGTGCTCGAGTTTCGCTGCACACGCCCAGTCAACAGTAAATCGACATACGCTTGAGTTGGCGAACCGAGTTGGGGAAAAGAACGAGCGCTCTTTCTTCCTGTTCTCGATACCCGGCGGGACTTACATCGCCAGGCATGACGGTTTTATCGAAGCCAGCGTCCCCGGAGACAAACGAAGAGTCTTCATCTTAAAGATGGGCCGAGGTGAACGCCTGGATCGAGTTTACTACTCCGACTTCGAAGGAGATCTGTTACTCGCGTGTGAAACGACAAGTGGCCGGGTTTTTGCGACTCGAATACAACAGCGAACCAGAAAAATAAAATGGACAACTTCGCTCGAAGGTTACAACCTCGGTCCAGGATTGATCGACGACGACGCGCTATTTATGTCCGCAGCGAATAAGCTAATGAGGATCGATCTTGCTGCTGGTGAGTCCATTTGGGAAGTGTCTGATCTTGAAGGGAGCCAAACTCGACCTTACTCACAGTTTCGCGTGCCGCAAGTTCGGGGCGATCTAATCGTGTTTGAAGAAGACGAAGCAAAACCCAGGACGGTTGAAGTCGAGCGCTCTGCTGGCCGCGTCCTGCGGATCAAGTGAGGGTTTCACCTTGAGGTATCCTTCAACCGTTCAAGTTCATGAATCCGAGCTCGCAATGAAGCTATTTCCGCATCTATTTCAGATGCGGATCGGGTTTTCATGTCAACCTCAGATTTATTTTTGCTAAGCCAGTGAAATACCGGAGTAAGTACCGTTATCGCCGCCGTACCAATAGCACCTATAGCAAGGAGTCTCCAGAATCCTTCGCCGTCAGGCTCTCCGATAATCATCAAGATGATCAATGAGGCCACGCCCATTACAAAGAAATAGCCGGCGTAAATGGCCCACCGGAATTTTTCATCGAGTTGGGCCATCAAAAGTAACGACAGATGGGCAAAAGCAACCGCCAGAGTAAGAATAGACAGCGCCACTTTCCAAAAATGTTCGGATTCGGGTTCTGCCCAGATTGCAAAGACGAAAAGAAGTGCGCCTAAAAGTGCAAAGACTATCCCTGCAACAGGCAGCGCGAAGCCCCGGCGCTTCTCGAGCAGGGCTCCGGATGACAGGCCACAAATGCTTGCTCCTGAGATTGTCAGGGTCGTGAGAAACACTTTCAACTCAAACCATTGGCCGGTTCCTCCCAGGATGGCGATTACACCAAGAATAGAGCTCAGAACAACAGAGATAATAAGCGTGTAGAGAAACGCTTTCTTCACGCCAAGTGGTGGTTGAAGTGCCGACAAATCCTGTCCTCCATTCGAGTGCGGAACCGGATACAGAACCAGGAGCAAAGCGACTGTTTCAATTCAAACGCAATCACTGCTAGAGAAAGGAAGTGCTTCGGTCCCGGTTCCCTAACCAAGTCATTCGTTCCAATTGTATTTCTGATAGTGCGGGTCGGCGTCCAACTGATATTTTTTCAGAAAATCCCATGCCGTCTGGTTGAACTTTGAAGCCGAATCGTAATACCAGTGATCGTGGTTCGGTATCTCAATGAGATCAACCGTGAAGCCGCCGCTTTTCAATGCTTCACTCGTGCTTCGGACCGCTTTGAGTGGAAAGAACTGGTCGCTGTCACCAATCTGAATCGAGATTGGAATTTTGCGTTTCGCGAGTTCGATCAAATCCATACCCTCGCGATTGAGCGCGCCAGCATGGATCGCGGTCGCGGCGAAATACTCCGATTCCAATAACGACATTTGCAGTGCGAATGACGCTCCCGCAGAATGACCAAAAAGGTAAACGCGACGAGGGTTCACTGGATATTTTGATATGAGCTCCTCGACCAGGTCCTGCAGGTAGTCTGGTCCATCCTGCGGCGAGCCCCAGAAACGTAAATCCGAAGAATCTGGCCCAGCCAGGATGATGCCTTCTTTTTTGGCGAGATCCTTCCATTTTTCAACCAGCGTCACACCGGTTCGACCTGAACCGTGTAGGGTCACGAGCAATGGCGCCGAGCTGTTTGGTTTCAGAGTTGAGGGTACGTAAAGGTAATAAGCCCGGGTCTTACCTTTCGAAGTTATGAGCTCCTTAGTGATTTCGTCTTTGGCGAAGCACTGAGGAGCAAAGGTACAGAACAGCAAGGTCAGGAAAGGAATGGTGAGTTTCATTGAGGCCTTCTCCCTTGAGAACGTGAGTTGTTAGATCCAATAACTATAAATTGATAATTGATAGTTATTTATTCTTCATCACCAGGGGCAACTCGATAAAGCTGGCTTGTCCAGGTGCGCCATAAACTCTCTGAGTTGCCTTGCGGTAGTCCTCCGGCTTGGCCCAGAAGATATTTTTAACAAACGTTTGCGGATTCCGATCATAAAGCGGAAACCAACTCGACTGAATTTGGACCATGATGCGATGCCCTGGCAAAAATACGTGGTTCGCGGTCGGTAATGAAAACTTGTAAAGCAGAGGAGTATTCGCTGCGATGGGTTTCGCATTTTCAAAGCTCTCACGATAGCGACCCCGGAGGATGTCAGCCGATATCATCAATTGATATCCACCCATTTCAGGCTGGCTCGCAACTTCGTCAGGATAGAGGTCAATCACTTTTACTACCCAATCGGAATCCGTACCACTGGTCGAGGCAATCAAATTAACAATCGGTTCTCCGCTGATTTTGACCGGAGCCGTAAGCACGTCAGACTTGTAGACCAAAACGTCCGGACGGCCCGATTGTTCCCGTTGATCGTCAACCAGCCAACGACGCCACGAACTGGCGTCTATTGGGCGAGCCCGGTAGGGAACAGGCTTCGCTGGATCTGAAACATACTCCTCAAAACCTGGCGAGGAACCGGTCGGCGCCGAAAGACTCGCCTTCAATCCTGCATTCAAATAGAGCGGCGTCGGCTTGATCTCACAGCCAGTTGGGCAGCCCGCCGGCCATGCGGGTAGGCGCAACCACTTGTTAGAGCCCGTTTCAAATGCAGTGACGGGCGAAATATTCATCTGCGGAGCGTCGTCCTTGAGATAATGATCCAGGAATGGTCTTAAGATCTCCTGTCTGAAGTAGTAAGCGGTATCACTGTTAAATCTAATCGCTCCAAGTGAACTACCCTCTCTAATCTCCTGACCGTGGTGCCATGGACCCATTACCAGGTACACCATGTTATTGCCTGAATCTTTTGGCTTGATTGCCTTGTAGACTGCTATATCTCCGTAGATATCTTCCTGGTCCCACAGACTATGGACCAGCATTACCGGAACTTTCAGCGGTTGTGCCTCGAGTAGCTTGTTGACTGCCTGTTCCTGCCAGTACGAGTCATAGGAAGGGTGCTCCAGGATCTTTCTCCAGAAACCAACTTGTTCAAGACCTCGTAACCTGCCGAGCTCTCCTGCCGAACCCGCTTCCATAAACATGTCGTAGTCGTCAAAGTGGCTGGTCCACCATTTAATGTCATTCGCGCGTGTCGCCTGCTGTTCGTAGATATAGTTCATGCCTTGTTGACGGAATGCGCCATTGTGAAACCAGTCATCGCCGATCCAGCCATCAACCATGGGATTCATCGGCACCGATACTTTCAGCGCGGGATGCGGATTGAACAACGCCATCAACGGCAGAAATCCATCGTACGAAATACCCAGGATTCCAACCTTACCGTTAGTCTCGGGGATGTTCTTGATCAGCCAATCAATAGTGTCGTAAGTATCGGTCGCATGGTCTACTTGCGTAGGGTTCAACGGTCCACGCAGAGGACGATTCATGACGTAGTCGCCTTCTGAACCATACTTGCCACGAATATCTTGCACTACACGAATATATCCGCCTTCAACTATCACGTCGGTCGCGTTGTCATAACCTTCCAGGCTTGGACCGAGGTGTGAACTGTTGGTGTGCGTGGTCAGTTCGTTTGCATTATAGGGAGTCCGCGTGAGCAGGATTGGAGCGTCTTTGGCCCCCTTCGGAACAAGGACGACGGTATGCAACTTCACGCCATCGCGCATCCGAATCATGACCTCCCGGCGGACGTAATCGAAACCATAGTTTGTGGGTTCAAACTTTTGAGGGGTTTCGTTCGGAAGAGTTTGCCCAAGCACAGACTTGGCGCCGAGGAGCGCGAATAATGACAGGCACAATAGATAGCGATAGCGCAGGTGGTTCGGAGTCATTTGATCATTCCTTATAGTGCAGTTGGTTTTTATGCGTATTGGCCAGCGGCGAAAGCTGAAGACCACGCCCATTGAAAATTGTAGCCACCCAGGTGGCCGGTTACATCCACAACTTCGCCGATGAAATATAGACCATGAACCCGTTTAGCTTCCATTGTTTGAGACGACAATTCGATAGTGCTGACACCGCCCGCCGTTACTTCGGCCTTTTTGTAACCTTCAGTTCCTGTTGGTACCAGCTCCAAAGCACGCAGGTTGGCCGCTATCCGTTCCAAGTCCCGCTCTGTGTAACGCTTCATGGGTTGCGATGGAGCGTAAAGCTCACACCACGCATGCGCAAATCGTTTGGGCAGGTGACGCGAAAGTACATTAGCCAGCTCCGCGTCCGAAGCGTGGTGGCTCTTGAGTAATTGAAGCGCGTCGTCATCGGGAAGCAAATTGATTGAGATCGAATCGCCGGGTTTCCAGTAAGAGGAAATCTGCAAGATCGCCGGTCCGCTTAGCCCCCTATGAGTCACGAGCAGGTTCTCGCGAAAACTGGCACCATTCGAAGTCACCATGGCGTCGACTGAGATACCACTTAATTTCGCCATTCGAGTTCGAAGCGCCTCATCAAGCACAAGTGGTACAAGTCCGGGCCTTGTTGTTTCGATTCGCAAGCCAAACTGGCCGGCAATGCGATAACCGAAATCCGTAGCGCCTAAAGGTCGAATCGATAAACCACCAGTTGCAATCACGAGAGATGAGCATTGAAAAAGCCCTGCATCAGTTTCGACATGGAAAGATCCTGAATGATTCACACTCGACACGCGACAACCAGCCTTAACTACTACTCCTGTCGCAGCGCATTCTGCGAGCAACATGTCGATGATGTCTCGCGAAGAAGAGTCACAGAATAGTTGGCCCAGTTTCTTTTCGTAAAATTTGATCCGGTGTTTCTTGACCAGCGCAATAAAGTCTTCAGCCGTAAAACGAGCCAGCGCCGATTTTGCAAAATGAGGGTTTTGCGACAGAAAAGAATCGGCCGTCGTGTGAATGTTGGTGAAGTTACAGCGACCGCCGCCGGAAATCTCAATTTTCCTGCCTACGCGAGAGTTGTGTTCGATGACGAGTGTTTTGCGTTTACGTTTACCCGCTTCGATTGCGCAGAAAAGACCGGCGGCTCCGCCACCAATGATTATGACGTCCCACATGTCGCTCAGCTAACGTATCATCGTCCGCTCGATTCGCCGGTCGGGTACGAGCCACATTATGGCTACGAGAGCATAAATCGAGCACGCAATCCATGATCGAACAAAGGCGAGCGGGACGGCTACCACGTAGATCACCAACGAGATCTTGCCTTTGAAGTCATTACCAATTGCGTCCGCCAGGAGTGAATTGTGGCCGTTAAGCACCAACAGCCTTTGTACGAGTATGGAGTAAGCTATCGCCGCTAAGAACAACACAATTCCATATAGCGCCACCGGCCAACTCTCGAAGTGGTTCTCACCCATCCACGCGGTTACAAAAGGAATTAACGACAACCAGAAGAGCAAATGCAGGTTGGCCCACAAGACACCACCATTCACATGCTCAACGGCCTGGAGCAGATGATGATGGTTGGTCCAATAGATTCCCAGGAATACAAAACTGATCAAATAGCTGAGCAGGACCGGAATCAACGGTCTAAGCCCATGAACCGTGGTGTCGTGAGGAGGCCTAAGCTCGAGCACCATGATCGTTATCAGGATAGCGATCACTCCATCGCTAAATGCTTCCATTCTCGAGGTGGTCATATTCGATTCGTGTCTATTTTTTTCGAGCTATCGCGAAGAGACTCGATGATGAACGTACGTACATGACACCTTCGGAGATAGCCGGAGTGGCCATGATCAGTTCACCCATCGAGTTAGTGGTCAAGTGAGCGAACTTTGGTCCGGCACTGACGACCAGGATTTCGCCGTCTTCATTCGATAAGTAGATCTTTCCGTCAGCCGCAACCGGTGAAGCGCTAAATCCACTTCCTACCGTCGGCAACCGCTGGCGATATAACTCTTCACCGGTTTTCAGATCATATGCATCGAATAGACCATTGTTCGACAGGACATAAAGAACGCCCTTGTAAATCAGGGGGGTTGGCATGTAAGAGCCACGTCCCGTTTTACTCCAAACGACGGAGTCACTATTGGTTTTGCCGGCAGGCAGGGTCAAATCGCCTTTCGCCCCGGCTTTGATCACAAATATAGGCCGTTCGGGACCACGACCGCTCGCCACGACGAGAACGTCATCAGCAAAAATCGGAGTGGGGGCCGTGATCTTTGAACTACCACCGAGACGCCAGAGTTCTGTGCCGGTCCTGGGATCGTAACCGCGAATGTAGTTTGAAGCGTTCGCGATAAGCTCGACGCCTTTCGATGTACTGGCGATCGTCGGTGTGCCCCATGAAGGAATTTCGTCGCGCTTGGTTTTCCAAACAGTTTTTCCTGATTTCGCGTTCAGCGCGATGATGAACGAATCGGTCTGGGTGTCGCACTGTAAGATGACGAGGTCGTTCCAAATGATCGGGGAGCTTGCGGAGCCCCATTCGAAGGTTGGAATGTCGTAGGCTCCGAGATCAATGCGACCCAGATCGACTTTCCAAAGAAAAGTTCCGTTTACGTCATAGGCGTACACACCCTGGGAACCAAACCAGGCGACTACGATTCGACCGTCGGTTGCCGGAGTTGAATTGGCGTAAGTGGCTTTAATGTGTCGCTTCTCGATCGGTGCGCCCTGATAGGCGACACGCTCCCATGATATTTTGCCCGTCACCTTGTCGATTGCGTAGACAACCCAACGATGGACCGTGCGATCCTTAGACGCGTCACCATCGCCATAGAGACCTGGACGAAAGTTTGCCTTTGGATCGCTACTAATCGCCGAGGTAACGAATACGGTGTTTCCCCAGACAACGGGGCTCGAGTGAGCGAGGCCGGGAATTTCAGTTCGCCACAGAATATTGTTACCCGTTTTTGGATTCCACTCGTCCGGCAGGTTCTGTCCTTCCGCAATTCCGGAAGCATGAGGTCCGCGGAACGAGGGCCAACTACCAGCTGAGTTAGCTGGTTTTGAGCTATTGCGTAATGTTTTTGCGGTGGTTGCTTTGATTTGTCGTTCCGGCTTTGCAACCTTTTCGCCGGCCGGGCGCCAAGTGCTGCGGTCCAGAATCATTTGCCGGGGGTTACACTCATCGCCCACGAGATCAAAAGTCAGGCTGCTGTTATCCTTACTAAGTTTGTAACGACCGGGTTCATCGCATCCACCCGGGCCTCCACTCATCGTTAACTGAATTTCAGAACCGGAGGTCTTCCAGTTGCCGGTCAACTTAGGCCATCCAACGCCTTCCAGCGTGAAAGTGCCGCCGGCATCAAACCTGGCTGTAAATGCCCCAAACGATAACGGACCCGACGGCATTTGGAAGTCTGCTTGCTGCGCGAGTACAAGCAGAGTAGTGCAGAACAGGATCGATACAACTCTGGGTATTGCATGGGAAGCTTTGTAGCTATGCATGTTTGACCTCGGAGCCTCGGATGGTGGTTACTGTTTCTTACCGTACTTCTCGATGTACTTGCGAGCAAATTCATTCAGGTGAGGACTATCTTTTAGTCCAACTTTTTCGGCTTCGGCTTCCGCATCTTTTATGGACCACCCATCGCGCAGCACGCGCCGGATCATCCAGAATGCGCCCACCCGAATACCTGCCGTGCAGTGAATGAATGCCGGACGGTTCGCTGGATCATCAGTGATGCGAAGGAACTCCGTCGCCTGCTCGTCTTTTGGATCACCAAAGACGAAGGGTATGTTGAAATAGCGTAGACCGAGCTCTTTTGCCTTCGCTTCTTCTTCAGCAGCGCGATGTTCGCTGGGCTGTCTAAGATTAATTATCGCCTTGACGCCTTCGGACTTTAATTTCTCGATTTGATCGAGCTGCGGTTGTCCGCCAGTGCAAAACTGATCGTTGACTCGAAGAAAGTTGCGGATGGGCTTACTTTCCTGAGGTGTTTGAAACAGGCCGGTAAGAGTCATCAATAGGACTAACAGTAGTTTATTCATAATGTCTCCGAGAACGTTCAGGTGTTGTTCGCCAGCTTACTTCCAAAGATGTGCTGTTGAAAAGGGCAGACCTGCTCCTTCACGCCTTGCATGTTTTTTAGACTAATATTATTCAAGAGTTCAATATTGCGATGTCTTTACCGGACCAAGATAAGGAACGCACCTACAGGGTTTTGTACCAGAGCCCAATACTCAGCGTGCAAGACTATTGTTGTCAGCCGGCCTCACCAAACGCAGGCGCTGAAGAGGAATCGAGCGCGAACAATATTGTCTTGATGCGGCACGGAGCGTTCACCAGACACTTCGGAAAACTAAGCACTACGGCAGATGTAAACCAGGCTGTTTTCTTTTCGAAAGACTCAACTTACCGGGTAAGCCATCCCACTGACTGTGGCGACCGTGGAACAGTCTTCACCATTTCTCCTCGTGTTCTCAATGACATTGTTCGAGAGCTCGATCCGACAGTCGACGATCACCCGGAACAACCATTCCGGTTTATAACTGGTCCATGCAGCAGCGAAGTCTTCTGGCACCATCGTGAGTTAGTCAGGCGACTCGAAATTGCCGACTCAGATCCACCAGAGCCACTATGGGCCGACATCACGGCGTTGCAAATCGTGGCTGATGTCTTGGAGTCAGCCTTCGAACAGAAGGATGGTTCGGCTAAACACAAACCAGCTACCAGGCAGGATCACGTTGATCGCACCGAGGCGGTCAAGAGCTATCTTGCAGGACGGTTTGGCGAGCGCATCACGTTGGATGAGGTAGCTCGTGCAGTTCATGCTTCGCCCTATCATCTCGCCAGAATCTTTCAAACTGAGACCGGAGTCCCGGTCCATCGATACTTGACTCAACTTAGACTAAGAGCATCACTCGAGCGACTAGCTGCGGGTGCTTCGGATCTTACTGAGCTGGCTCTGGAGCTTGGCTTTTCCAGTCACAGTCACTTCACTGACGCTTTCCGCAAAGAATTTGGTTGCAGCCCCTCACAATTCCGCTTGTAAAACGCTAATCCCTCGTCGCCCATTTTTGTAAAACCCTGAGCCTTGCGTGTGAGAATTTGAGGATCTGTGGTTCGTGGCTCAATCTCAGTGAAATTTCAACTCGCCGAAACTTAGCAAGATTCTGGAAGTGCGCTCGTCATTGGAAATTCTATTCTCAATTCGCTTGACAAGAAGCACATCTTGAACAGGGAGAAACAATCATGGCTAATGAAAAATGTCCGGTATGTGACTGGGCCATCAACGACGGTGGTATCAAAGTCAAAGTCGCCGGAAAAGAAGTAACAGTTTGTTGCGACGAGTGCGTGGAAAAAGTAAAGGAAAATCCACAGCAATACGCGGCATCAGCGGCGTAAACGACTAATTGACCAAGTGCCGCCAATAGTGTTTGGCGGCACTTGTGTCTAAGTCCAGTTGCTTTGTGATGAACCAATAAGCAGATGCCAGATTACCGGTGAATTAGCTAACAACATAGTCAACCATGTTCGTGGCCGGTCGATGTCTTCAGCCAGATAGAACATCCGCGGCGGGAAATAGATGAGGAGCGCCAAAAAGCAAAGAAAGAATAATCGCCCAACAAATTCTGTGACCCCCGAAGGTGGACCAAGTCCGGCAAATGAAAACATGTTCCAGGCGATTTGAAAGAGTATCATGTTGAGAAAGAGACAGATGTCACCAAGCAAGTCACTTTCGGGCCCTTTCAGAAATTCCCATTGCGGAGGTTTTTTGGGAACAGAGAAGTAGCGATAGATGATGACGGTTTGAACGATCGTCAGGATTAGTCCGCCAAGGACCATCGGGATGAAAATCGCAGCGGTGTCCGTTGCTCGAGGAAATAACATCTGACCGATACCAGCATTGATGGCTGATATAAGGACGAGATTCAAACAAAAGTAGAAGATAGGGTTGAAGAGACAGCCCCCGAGCTTTGAGTCGTGCCACTCTCGCGATTGTTTACGTTTTGCGAAATGCCAGCGCTTTAGTGAGGCACCAATGGCAGGCAGGGCCCACATCAGGATCACGCAAAAGAGCAGAGCAAGCTGGGCAAGTTCATTGCCCTTGTCCGCCGCGTCGAACAATTGCAGAAAGTGGCGTGTGATGGTTCGCATCAAAAAAATATTTGCGACGAACACCACAAGGTCCAACAGGAGACCGCGATTTCGCTTGTCGAATAGTTGGGGGAACATTTGGAATGAGGCGGCCCGGCGACCGCTCAAAATATGCATCGGCTAATCTGGAGCGGGATAAATAGCAAAGCGCCGCCGGGCCGGCACACTCCAAGGTTAGCGTGTTAACTGGCGATACTTGATTCGATGGGGTATCTCGGCCGCGGTACCTAAGCGTTGTTTGCGGTCCGCTTCATAGTCGGAGTAGTTACCCTCGAACCACACGACTTTGCTCTCGCCTTCGAAAGCGAGTATATGAGTGGCAATCCGATCAAGAAACCAACGATCGTGCGAAATAACAACCGCGCAGCCGGCAAAGTTTTCGAGTGCTTCTTCCAGCGCACGCAACGTATTCACGTCAAGGTCATTTGTAGGTTCGTCTAAAAGGATTACGTTTGCACCCTCTTTGAGCATCTTCGCCAGATGAACTCGATTTCTCTCACCGCCAGAAAGCATTCCTACTTTCTTTTGTTGATCTGACCCGGAGAAGTTAAACCGCGCGACATAGGCCCGCGAATTAACTTCACGATTCCCGACCTTCATGGTGTCATTGCCACCCGAGATCTCTTCCCAGATCGATTTGTTCGCGTCGAGCGCTCGGCTTTGGTCCACATAGGCCAGTACGACGGTTTCGCCTTTCTTGATGGAGCCTTTATCTGGTGCTTCTTGTTCCGTGATCATTCGAAACAGCGTGGTCTTACCGGCGCCATTTGGTCCAATAACCCCCACAATTCCTCCCGGCGGAAGGGCAAAAGTCATTCCTTCAACCAACAAGTTGTTGTTGTAGCCCTTACTCACATCGTCGGATTCGATTACGACGGTGCCAAGGCGCGGTCCTGGCGGAATATGCATTTCCAGATCTTCGCGTCTTTTTTCTGACTCCTGCTGAAGAAGCTGCTCGTATGAAGTGATTCGAGCCTTGCCCTTTGCGTGACGGGCCTTCGGCGACATGCGAATCCAATCGAGCTCGCGCTGTAGCGTCTTTTGTCGCTCGGATTCAGACTTTTCTTCGCGTCGCAATCTTTCCTGCTTTTGTTCGAGCCATGAGCTGTAATTGCCCTTCCAGGGTATGCCCTGGCCGCGATCCAGCTCGAGTATCCATCCGGCAACATTGTCCAGGAAATAGCGGTCGTGCGTAACTGCGATCACTGTACCGGCGTAACTTTGAAGATGCTGTTCAAGCCAGGCTACAGATTCGGCGTCCAGGTGGTTTGTTGGTTCATCCAGCAACAGTATGTCCGGCTTCTTGAGCAACAAGCGACAGAGTGCCACGCGACGCCTTTCGCCACCGGAGAGAATCTTCACTGGCGTTTCAGGTGGAGGACATCGAAGAGCATCCATCGCCATTTCGAGTCTGGCATCGAGGTCCCATGCCTCTTGATGGTCTAACTTTTCCTGAACTTCACCCTGCCGTTCGAGCAGAGCACTCATCTCATCGTCAGACATCTCTTCGCCAAATTTACCGTTGATCTCTTCAAACTCTTTCAAGAGGTCGACGGTTTCCTGAACGGCCTCTTCGACGACCTCGCGAACCGTCCGGTTGTCATCAATCAAAGGTTCCTGCTCTAGGAAGCCAACTGTAAAACCGGGGGAGATGACTGTTTCTCCGACGAAATCTTTGTCGACACCAGCCAGTATTCTCAGCAACGACGATTTGCCCGAGCCGTTTAATCCAATGACACCGATCTTCGCACCATAGAAATACGACAGGTAAATATCTTTAAGGATGGGCTTCTTGTCATAAAACTTGCTGACACCCACCATGGAATAGATGATTTTGTTTGGTTCTGTACTCATACTTACTTCTTCAATAACTCCCTTGCATGTCTCCTGGCACTATCTGTGATCTCTGCTCCAGTCAGCATACGCGCAATCTCTTCGACGCGGCCTTGTCGATCCAGGCGCTCAATGCTGACGGTAGTGTGTCCTTTCACAACTTCCTTGCGCACGACCAGGTGGTTATCTGCAAACCGCGCTATCTGCGCCTGATGCGTAACACACAAAACCTGATTTGTATTAGATAGTGTCTTTAGTTTGACACCCACTGCTTCGCTTACACGACCTCCGATGCCGGTATCGATCTCGTCAAAGACGATCGTGCGGGGAAATTCTGAAGCGTTTGCTACTGTTTTCAAAACGAGCATCAAACGTGAGGCCTCTCCTCCAGACGCGACGCGCGCCAACGGCTTTAACTCTTCGCCTGGATTAGCCGAAAAGTAAAATTCCACCTTATCAATTCCCGTCACGTTAAAACCGTTCGCGTTGTTCTTTTGCTCTAGCGTGTTGATTATTTCAATCTGAAAGCGCCCGTTCTCCATTGCAACTTCACGAATACTCTTTTCGACTGCCTGCTCAAGTTTTTTAGCTGCTCGTTTTCTCGCAGTTTGGAGTTGACGTGCGTGAGCGAGGTAATTTGCTTCTGCTTCTTGCCGAAGCTGGTTTAGCTCTTGCTGTCGTTGGTCCGAAGTTTCAATTGCTCGCAATCGGTCCTCAGCTCCGGCCAGATGTTCCATCACAGATTGAAGTGACCCACCGTATTTTCTTTTAAGACGCGTCAATTCAACGAGTCGATCTTCAATGTGAGTAAGCCTGGCAGGCGAAAACTCCAACTTGTCGCCGAATTCTCGAAGTGAAAAGGAGAGGTCCTCAAGGACAGCCCTGCTGCTTTCGATCCCCTCGATATATGAGGCGAAACTTGTTTCGTATTCAGCCAGTTCGGAAACATCCTTCAGCGCGTGCTGCAGCCGAGCGAGTACGGAATCATCGTCCTCATAAATACGTTCGTAAGCCCCTTTGGACAACTCGGTCAATTTTTCAACGTTACTTAACCGCCGGCGCTCATCCTCGAGGCTCTCGTCTTCACCAACTACGAGGTTGGCATTCTGAATTTCTTTAATCTGAAATTTAAGGGTATCGACTAGCTGATACTGTGCCGCTTCATCCTGGTTGAGCTGCTGTAATTGATGTGTTAGCTCTTTCCACCGCGAAAATGAGGTCGTCACCTGTGCACGAAGTGAGGCATTGCTGGCGAATGCGTCTAAAAGCTCGAGGTGAGTATCTGGATTGAACAGTGTCTGTTGTTCACCTTGTCCGTGAATGTCGACGAGATATTCACGTATCAGCCGCAATAGTGTTTGGGTCGCAAGCTGATTGTTTATGAAGATCTTGTTGCGCCCCGTGCCCGACACTTCACGTCGAACGATTAGCTCAGTTGATTCCTGATCAGTATCGACGCCGGCTATCCCTGCGTTTTCCAATAGCGCAATTAGTTCTGGGTTGGCAGCTACCGTGAAAAGACCCTCAATCGAGCCTCGATCGGTTCCAGACTTCAGCAAGTCGCTGCTGAATCGGCCGCCAATGAGCACTCCGAGCGCATCAACGATGATCGACTTGCCGGACCCAGTTTCCCCGGTCAGCAGGTTTAGACCGCTTTCAAATTCGACTTGCAGGCTGTCGATGAGAGCGATGTTTGAAATGTTGAGCAGTTGCAGCATTAAAAGGAGAGTAGCTTAACTGCAAAAGTGTCGAAGTCCCAAGTCAAGTCCAATTAAGGATCGATTATGGATTGATAATTCTTGATTGCTAAGTAGAGTGAATTTATTAGCTGGGCGAAACGGGGATTGAGCGTGGGACCAGGAAGACTTATTAATTCGGAATTATCAATCAGAATTGATCGATAAATGGGTCGTCAGCCAAACTCTTTTTTTGGAGCAGGCTGATCGGGTCCGGTGATGCCGGCGGTGACGTCGGCCACATAATAGTTTTCGCCGCGCATGGGTGTTCGTGCCAGCCGTCTCATCATGGCGATTTGCCCCACATGAGTTAGCGCATCGGCGATTGGACCCTGGAAGAGCCGCTCCACCGGCGGGCCAGACTCGGTTGGCTGGGCTCTCAACGTTGGTGGAGGCTATTCAAGCTCTGAATGTCGCTGCCTCACCTCCTGGATCCATGACGCCTCATTGGACCAACATTCGATTCAAACAGAAAGAAGAGTCCAAATCAAAGAATTCTCAAAGAGTTATTAGCCTTCTTATGGCGCTAAAACTAAAAACACATCCCAAGCCCACCTTCCTAAGTTAGAACCTTGAGAGTCTTCGACTTTCGCTCTGTAGCGGAATCGATTTCCAAACCCATCAGTTCGCTCCGACTCTTTGTATTGACACTCGATTTTACTCAGTTTCAAGGCTAGTAAACTCTTCAACTCTGAAGCCTCAGAGATTCCATTGTGGTTCGTGTCCTGCCAAAGCCGTAGTGTCGAGAATACGGTATCCGCCGCGGTAATAAACCCATCCGCATTGCCACCGTTTGCCAACTTGTCATACTCAGCAAGCGCTAGGAAGCCGTTTCTCTCTTCACCTGGAGGCGGATCAGGTTGGGGGGTGAAGTTACCAAACAGTTCTTTTCCATTATCAACAGTACCATTCCCGTTTCTATCTAGCACGAGCCAGCCATCGTCCGAACCAGTGGCTATCCAAGATAGTCGCTCAGGTTTGCCATCGCTATTTAAATCGAATGAGACTCCATTCACGGCATTAGTCAGCTTGATGCCGTTACCAACTGGATCTACAACGATTGGGCTACCGTCGCCGGTGTATACGGTGCAATTGCACTCGTCATCTTTAGTGTAATTGAGTGGGCACTGAGCGTTGCTGCAATTTTGGCAATTTCCATAGAAAGAATTCCACCACCATCCGGCTGATGTGCATCCCGCTTGGGTTCCTGACGGCGAACAAGTAAAAAAATTGGCGTTCCAGTACCAACCTTCCGACTCGCATGCGGCCTCATCCTCCTCTCTAGGAATACAACCCCACACGCACCACGGTGGTCTTGGTGACAGTAGAAGGCCAAAGCATGTTGGTGGCGGAGTCGGCGTGCAGGCTGGATAACAACAATAGCCACCCGCTTGCTGACCTGGCGGGCAGCCGGTCTCAGGCCATGCGCAATAATTTAGGTGAGTTGCAGTCGGATCCTCACAGATTCCCGGCGAGCACTCCTCAGGGCTGGGTTCCGGCGAAGGGGTTGGAGTAGGACTGGCTCCTGAGCATGTCGGATCGGTTTCAAGCACATAATGAGTTGTCTGTTCCATGCAGTTGATAGCTGTGCTGTCGATTAGGGGATTAAGTTCTCGGCAAAGAGCTACCTCAGCGACCTTCGATTTACTGCCGAACCCGTATCCCGCCTCAAAGAACTGGTAACACCCGTAAGCGGAACAATGAAATGCTTGATAGCCACCGTAGTTTACACAGTGATCAAACGTAGTTTGAAACGTGGGTGCCTTGGTCTTGAAACTCGCCTTGATAAACTTGAGTGAGTCTATTGCACTATTGGATGCAACGCCATCAATGACGTTCCAACGATTAGAGTCAAGAGGGTCAGGACGAAGCAAACGTCCTTTGTTCCACTGCAAATCATCACTGAACATAACGTTCTGGACTGAAAACGTCACAGACGACGCATCTAAATCTGCTCCATAGTGCTTGGCAATTCCAGAGGTAAATCGGTGGGCCGCCTGATTAATCCGCAGTTCTATTTCTTCACCGGATCGCAGCGGGCCACCCTTAATCTTTCGATAACGTTCTAACGGCATACTAAACAAAACCGTTCGCATGTCTGTGTTTCGGAAATATAGATATGCCTTAAACGACGTAATGGCTTTGCCCGAAGAATTTCTCAGCTTAAGCCAAACTCGCTTATGCCAATCCGCGGATTCGCGAAACTCAACAACGTCAAGCCCTTCGTCGCCCGTTGTGGAATGCTTGACTATTTTATCCTTGACTGAGTTTTCGCCGATTCTGATATCGACTAACTGAAGAGGTTGGTTTGAGAACGTTTCAAGGTACAGGCTCTTGCCCGCTTGTGCCGGCAAATTGTTCTTGGCAGCGCGTCCAATCTGAATGAGTAGTCCGCCGCATACTAATATCAATGTGACCAATAACGCGCCTAAGCGTGAGTATTTCACAACGTTCTCCTCTCGGTGAGCATGAATTTTTGGAGTGGCCGCTATAGTCAAATCAAGTGAGATTTTCACTATGCTTCAATTGTGAATACTTTCATCTGTAGGGATTTTTGGGATCGTGACGGAGCATATATCCTTTGCTCCACTGTGTATCGTCGACGAACTGTATGAGGTCAACGCGGAATTTTACATATCCAACATCTGGGTTGACATCGTAATGCCGGAATATCTCTTTGTGTAAATTCCAAACTTGATCGGTGACTTTTAACGTGACTTCTCCACCCGGTTCGATAAAACCTTGTTGCAATTGTGTGGACGCAATGAGCGGTAGACTGTACAAGGTTTTTGCCGGTGGAAATTGAAAAACTAAGTTAGCACGAACTCCTGTGATCGTCCTGCCGGACACGTTACGCATTCGCACTTCCAAACGCCTAAACCATCCTGTCTCAGCGCTTAAGCTGACGGTATCGAGACCTTCGCCGTTGCTTCTCGACTTGATCATTATTCCATTTTTGATCGAGTGATCCCCGACCTTCAGTTCGGTCAACTCTAGAGGTTCTGAGGAAAATCGTTCGATATCCAGTGTTCGCTGGGAGTGTTGAATGGCTGACGTGCCACCAGGACGCACGAGGACAATGGCAAGCAGCGCACTTATCAAGATGGGCAGTAGATTTGTACGTTCGCATTTCATGACATAAAGTCCGCGAGGTTCTGCTTTAGGGAAATTAGGAGGCGATCTTACGAGGTTCGCTTATCCGATTTCGATCAATTCCTGTAGTTCCATTAGCGCGAGTCCTTAGGAGAGTCGCACGAAACGTAGGAGGATTACGCCTGAGCCTTGCAAACTCTAATTCTACACTTGAACGTCGTCAATTAACATTTCTGTTACGGCACGGGTGTTGGGCCAGGCTATTTGCAGTGGCAGGGTCGGACTCTAAGGCTTTGGTAATGATGTCCCAGTCTGCAGAAAGAATTAGAAGTTTGGGTGGATTGGGTCTCTTCATTAGGCCTACTCCCTCCCTTTATATATGAACTAACGCGTGAATCATTACATTGAAGGCGGACCCCCCCACGTTCTATTGACTATCCGCTTTAAGCCCAACCCTACCGTTTCCTTACAGGAGTCCACTCATGTACTTCGAAATCTAGAGGGCAACGCGAACCAATATCGAGGGATTGCGAACCGCCAACGGTCGAATCATCGCAGGTTCTGGCGAGAGCTATCTCAACTGAGCCGACTGTGAAAATGGCATCAATCTAGTAAAGAGTACCAACACTGCGACTCCAGTACGCGGATAGAAGGAGAGTCAAACCCTATCCGCGCACTCTTCTTCACCGATGACATTGAGTGGCAGGGCAGGTGTGTCTAATTAAGTTCACCTATAACCGCTAAAAGGTTCTTCAAGTCCGTCTGCAGGTTCTTCAAAAAGTGATTAGAGAGTTATCAAAAAGGCGCATGCAAATGCATGAGCCTTTTTGTTTGCACTAAAGCGGCTTGACCAGGCTGAAAGTTGCCCCACTTCCTTCCTGTTCAATAAAGTTTTCTGGCGAAGATAGTTCTCGGTACACTACAACCTTCGATAAGTCGTCTGATGTTGCTTCTGGGATAACTACCTCATACAACGATCCGCCTTCGTCCCGATAGATTCCTCTCAAAACTTAGACCGCTTGAGTTGTATTGTGTTGCTCTGACTCCCACAATTCACTCTCCCCTAGCTGGAACCATTCTTTGACTCTTAACGCTGCATCCCGCACGGAGCAATGCTCCATTGCCGAGACGAAATCAAGAACGTTGCCACGGGCCGCTCTCAGTTCGGCTTCCGAGGCGAGAAAGTTATCAAAGTCTTCCAGACACGCATGAAAGCGGAGGGCCTCCTTGGACCAGGATTCTCCCGAGGAGTTGCGCCAGATCTGTTCTCCCTTTGCGAGCGACAGCCCCCACTCCAATAGGTCGCCAATGTGAGCAAGAATTTGAAGGGGAGTGCGTGTGTCAGGTCCACAGGTAAAGGCGCCGAAGTCTTCGCCACTATCTCTGATTGCCTTCGAACCACGATATGCAAGAGTCGCCACCGTATGTCGCAATAGTTCGCGTTTAGGGTCAGTCATTGGGTTGGTCCGTAGTCAGTTGTCAGTTGTTTGTTGTCAGTAGTCCGTTGTCAGTTGTTCGTAATCCGTAGTCTGATTGTCAGGCATATCTTACCAAGTAACAACGAACAACGGACAACGGACAACGAACAACGGACCATCAACAAAAAAGGGTCGGAGCCTTTCTTGACTCCGACCCAAAGTTCACCGCTCACAAACTAACTAGAACGAGTAGCGCAAAGCAAACTGCATAACTCGTCCAGCCTTCGTTTCATTTAAAGGAGCTTGCGTAGATGTGTATCGTCCAAAGTCGGAATTCGGATTTCCACCAAGGTATGGGTCGGTACCAAGACTCAGATCCGAAATCGTCAACGGATCGAAACGTTGAGTATTCGTAACGTTGAAGACTTCCCACCGGAATTGCAAAGAGTGGCCTTCCCACGGAAGATTGAAGTTTTTGTAGAGACCAGAGTCCAGCGAGATATAGCTTGGACCACGCAGTACATTGCGATCACCAACCTCGCCCGGTCTTGCCGATCGGAAGCTCCGATATGCAGCAACGGGGTCTTCAAAGGCGTTCGGTGTGCCAGACTTATTGGTCTGCGCCTTGAGAGGTTGCACGCGAACGCCGTTCGACTGCACGTTCCAGTTAGTAGCCCAGAAGCAGCAGTCAAATGGGGTCTGGAATGGTAGACCACTGTTCCAGCGGAAAATGCCGGTGAGCTGCCATCCTCCCAATACTGAATTGACGAAGCCATTTGAATTGCTTAGGAACTTCTTACCTCGTCCAACAGGCAGCCCGACCACCCAGTTCGCATTGATGATATGGGTAGCATCGAAATCCGAGCTGGCGTAATTGCGATCCGGATACAGAGCGTTGACGATGAAAGCCGTTCCGTAACTCGACGAACTCTGTAGTCCCGAGGCGTTGTCGAGCGAATGTCCATAGGTGTAGTTGAAGTCAAACGTAACATCGTCGCGCAACCTTTCACGCAAACTCAGTTGCAAAGCGTGATAATTCGAACGCGCGATCGTCGAGAAGGCTGACAACGCTCCGAATTGCGGTTGGTAGAACATGTTGTTGAACTTCGCTGGGCCACCACCAAACGGGCAAGTGGTGCAGTTTGGACTATCGTCAAAAATCAACTGTAGGAAGGTGTAGTCAGTGATGTCTGCACCACCC
>DASROI010000474.1:0-34106 GCA_035646955.1 Pyrinomonadaceae bacterium | reverse complement strand
CCAGTCGAGACATTTCGTGTAGTCTTCCCTCTGCTGGCCGTGTGCCACGAGACCCGGCACAACTCTCCGCAAATCCTCCGAGTGCTCCACGCCGTTCCGCCCGTTCGGGCACCCACGCGTGCCCAAACGTCCCTACTATCGATCGGTACATTTTGAGCCTCCGCGTAAGTTCCAACAACTTGTGGTACGGTAACGCAGTCCAATTCTCTACCGACGATGCTTTAACCTGAGGCAGAATAACGGGGGCCATCTTGAAGGCTGTTTGGCGTTGCTCGGACACTATCATTTCAAGGACAGTCTAGAAGGTCTTAACGTGAAAGATCACGTTCTTTCTCTTTTTACTTCCTCTCATCTACCTCTTGAAATGATTGGCGACAATGCTACGCAGCCAGAACAGAAACGGCCGCTATTGGTCGCATCTCGGGAAGATTGAGGGAGTTCCGGCGCAAGGGCTTGGCGTAAGTCTGATCGAACTTGCGACACTGTTGTCGGATCGTCTCAAAGAAGGTCGACACCGCGCATCAGAAGCATCTGTTGGATATCACTAAAGCTGGGCGAAGCCGTAGTAAAACCCTCATGGAATGACTGATGATATCAACAGGCAAGGGATGACGACAGTACGGAGATTTGGAGGTGCGCTCAGCGAAGGATGCCGCGAAAACCTTCGACCCCCTCTTTGGCGTTCAACCTGACAATACCAAAGGAACTATTCATACCAGCCCAGCGTCTCGCCTCCGTCGATGACCATTACTTGTCCAGTCATAAATGAGGATTCCTCCGACGCCAGATAAGTTGCAGCATAGCCAATGTCATCGGTTTGGCCGATGCGGCGAATCGGTTGAGTTGCTTCGATACGTTGCCGAAGTGTCTTGTTCTTCCAGTAGTATTCACTGAAGTCAGTCTGAATTAGCCCCGGCGCGATGGCGTTGACACGGACTCCATACTGGCTGAACTCCTGAGCCCATGCGCGCGTCATCATAATGAGACCGGCCTTCGTGAGACTATACAAAAGCCCACCAGGTTGAGGTCGGAGTCCGGCGATTGACGCGATGTTTATGATTGAGCCCCTGCTCTTACGCTCGATCATTTTCGGGACAATCAGGCGGATGAGTCTTAAAGCCGACTTGACGTTTATCTCGATCATCTTGTCAAGCATCTCATCAGTGGCGTTCAAAGCGGGCCCCTGGGCAATGTTCGTCGCGCTGTTATTTACCAGAATATTTATCTGGCCCATTTCCTGCTCTGCAATACGAACTAGATTTTCTAGCTCGTTCAAGCGCCCAATATGACAAGTAATTGGCAAGACTTTGCCCGGCAGCGATGCAAGGTCGTTAGCAGTAGCCTCAAGGTTACTCGTCTTTCGACTGGCAATTACTACATTGGCCCCGGCCTCAGCAAGTCTCCGAGCGATTGCCTTTCCGATGCCGCGCCCGCCACCAGTTACAATTGCCACTTTACCTGTTAAATCGATCGCTGCAGTCACTGTCTCATTCTCCGTTGAGAAGGTGGGATACTACTCGTATCGTCTCAATTCAAACTTGGCAACAGTCTCTCGATGTACCTCACCTGGCCGGTCGGTGAAGCGAATGCGCGGGCCATGGCCCACGCCGCTGCTAAGCCAACATCCTCGCTGATACCAGCTGCACCATGCGCTTGAATCGCACGGTCAATGCCTCTCAGCGCCATGTTCGGAACCGCCGTAGTTAAATCAGTCTCCATCAACCTTTCGGGTTAACTCTGGGCTTCATTATCTATTGACCAGCTCTCTATTTCTCTTATGCTCTCCCGAGAAGCTCTCCTAAAGATAGCGCCGCCTTAGGCCCGGCGACAATCTTTGAAGAGTTCACATTGGCCCTCAGATTCGAAGATCCTCGTCCTGTATGGAGTCACTATTCAAAATAAAAAACCCGCGTTTTCTTCTTTTATCGGTTGATTTTGTCCCGCCAAAATAGTTCGCTTTTGCCACTTTCGCTAGCGCTTTAAGGCCGTCTGAGTATTTCACCAAGCCAATTGACGATCCTAGACTGCACCGCCGGATCGGTTTGATAACTAAGGGTACTGGCGGGAGAAATGGCGAGACGGCTGAGCTTGTTGCTCGACAGTCGGTGTGCTTCTGTTAATTCTCGCATTATATGTCCTCTACCCAAAAGGACTTGCGTTCCGTTTACGAATGACGAATCGTCGAGAAATTGGGCAGTATCCCGTAATTCATATTTTGTAATTCCATAGGGGCTCCTAAAAGCGATTGCCGTATGCTTTTGAGTCCGAATCCTTCATTCTCAATTTTTCTGGCGCCTCATAATCGAAGTTTTCAAGCAACTTCTGACGGGTGCGAATCATTGCTTCGTCGATTTCCCCTCGAACTCAATTCCGAAGCTGGAAAAGGCGTTCTTGATTTCGTCAGGCTTTTGGTAGTTGAGTGGTAAGTCGAAGCGACTCGCCGTATCTATTCCGATCGGCAGAGTGATTTTCTTGACAAGCCAATCATTAGCTCTCTATAATTCTGACTGACCAATCAGTCGGACATCATCCAGCAGCTTTCTAAATTTGCGCATCGCCCATACGGTTCCGGTTGTTGATCGTGCTGAAACTGATCTGGAAGACGCTTTAATCACAAATTAAATCGCCGATCGATCGCCTTTGATGGCCAACACCGAATTCAGACAATTGATCTACACGAAGAGGCAAGAGGTGGTTGAGATTACTCTCAATAGGCCTGACGTACTGAATGCCTTAAGTGTTGAGCTGTATGCCGAGTTGGGAGAAGCGCTGATTGGAGCGAGTGCTGATGAAGAGGTGCAGGTTATCGTCATCACGGGTGCCGGCGGAGCATTCTCAACCGGAGGTGATCTTAAACAAGGAGATCGTCTCAACCGGAAGGACCCGCAACTGTTTGCCGATGCTTCGCATCGAGTATTTACGCAAATACTAAACAGTGACAAGACGGTTGTTGCCAAGATCAATGGCATTACCCAGGCAGGCGGACTAGCCATCGTAGCGGCATGTGATTTAGCGATCGCTTCGGATCAGGCTTCTTTCAAATGTCCGGAGGCGCTCGTTGGTATCTGGGAGCCATACACGCCAGCCCTGCTGACGCCGCAAATTGGCATTAAACGAGCTAAGTACATGTTGCTTGCTTCCGAGTCGATTGATGCAGTCGAAGCTGAACGTATTGGTCTAATCAACCGTGTCGTTCTTCACCAAGAGCTCGACAACGCCACCGCGGAATTGATTGGGCATATCCTTTCTGGGGGTCCGCAGACCCGTCGCAAGTTCAAGCGGTTAATCAATGAACATATCCGTCAATTCGATTCCGCCGGCGTCGTTGATGCGCTTAGTTCAGAAGAGGCACGCGAAGGAATGGCGGCATTTTCAGAAAAAAGAAAGCCCAGGTGGCGCGAGTAACGGACAATTGTTGATACATGCTTAGCAGTAATGAAACAGACTCAGCCTACGGAGTTCCGATCGCGCCAAATCTCTTTGAATTCTCAGCTGAGGGAGCGCACTTAGTAGGTAGTCGTTGTGTTAAATGCGGCGAGGTGAGATTTCCCGTTAGTGCCTTCTGCCCTCAGTGCTGTGCCGAAACAACAGAAACCGTTGGTCTAAGTCGACGGGGGACCTTATACAGCTTCACGGTGCAGCGCTTTAGACCACCGCCACCGTATCGGGGTCCTCAGGAGTTTGAACCATACGGAGTCGGGATGATCGAACTTCCTGAAGGCTTACGGGTCACTGCAGTGCTTGCTGGCCACGATCTTGACGGTTTGAGAGTAGGAATGGAGATGGAACTGATCGTCACAAAGTTATTCAAAGATGAGATGGGACGCGATGTGCTCGGCTATAAGTTCAGGCCCGTAGGCAACTGAAATCGGTAACGCAAGACTTAGACGATAGTGGGGGAGCGATTAGAGAGGTTTACGTTCTTGGTGTTGGTCTTCATCCTTTTGGGCGCTTCGCAGATAAGGACGTTATAGAAATCGGCCGCGAAGCTGTTCTAAGAGCGATTGATGATGCCGGATTGCCCTGGCAGAAAGTTGGGGCAGCGTACTGCGGGACCGTATTTGCTGGTCCAATGGCGGGCAATAGAGTTCTGGCTCGCGTGGGCCTGACAGGACTTCCAATTGTGAACGTAGAGAACGCCTGCGCGAGTGGAGGATCAGCTCTTAGAGAAGCATATCAATCTGTTGCCGGAGGCTTTAGCGACGTCGCTCTCGCCTTCGGGATGGAAAAGATGCCCAAGGGTTTCATAGCGGGAAATCCAAATGATTGGTTTGCCGTGATGGGATTGGCCGTCAACCCGCAATACTTCGCTCTCAAAGCGCGGTGGCATATGGCGAGTTTTGGTACGACTGAAGAACAGCTCGTTCAAGTCTCTGTAAAGAACCATCGTAACGGCGTGTTAAATCCGTTCGCCATGTACCGAAAGGCAATGAGTTTCGACGAAATTGCTCAGTCTCAAATGGTTAACGACCCTCTTCGATTATTGATGCTCTGCGCGCCAAACGAGGGAGCTGCGGCAGTGGTGCTCTGTTCAAAGGACATAGCTAAGGAATATACGACCAAGCTTATTAAGCTCGCGGCAATTGTTCTTGACTCCCCCGTTTATGGAACAGCCGAAGTTCCACACATTTCCGTTAGCGCTCGCGTCGAAGCGCCGACCGTAACGATGACCGCCGCACAGGAGGCGTACGAGACAGCCGGTATTGGGCCAACAGATTTAGATCTCGTTGAGCTTCAGGACACAGACTCCGCGTCGGAAATCATTTACACCGAAGAACTGGGTCTATGCCAACGCGGCGAAGGGGGAAAGCTTGTTGACGATGGCGCCACTGAGATTAATGGTCGAATCCCGGTAAATGTAAGCGGTGGACTCCTATCAAAAGGCGAGCCGTTGGGAGCCTCGGCTCTGGCCCAGGTCGTTGAAGTTGTGTGGCAATTGAGGGGCGAAGCTGGACCACGACAAGTAAACAATCCGCGAACAGGACTGACGCATGTTTATGGTGCGTTAGGGAATTGTGCGGTAAGCGTTCTGCAGGGTTAACCAGCCGCACCTGAGCTTCGACTTCGTTAGCGACACTGTAAATAGGTCATTTAAGAACTGGAGAACTTGTATGGCAACCAAAAGTAAAGAAATTGAAAAAGTTGAACCTGTCGATCAGTTCATTGCGGAGCTTAAAGGCTTCCTTCAAGAGCATCATCCCAAGAGCAGCAAGATGATTCAATCGATCGTAAAAGGTACGGCCAGTAAAAGCGCTCTTCAGAAGTTTGCTAAAGAGTTTTACGCCTATTCAGCATTCTCAGTGCGTCCTTTTGCCGCCTTAGTTGCGAACGCGCCCGATGAGACCTCATTTCGCTTGATGCTGCAAAACTTTGCCGGCGAGGCCGGGTTACTTAGTACACCCGCTCACCCGGTCCTGTTTAAAAAATGGGCCCTGGCAACTGGAATAAGTGGCGAAGAACTAGAACGGTCGGTCCCCAAGCCATCAACTCTTGGTGCCATGTATGCGCTAAGTCACTTCCTGCGAGGACCGTTCGATGAAGCAATTGCCGGATTTGGTTTTGCGATCGAAGGTCCAGCTGCCGAATGGGGGCGAATGATTCACGATGGTCTACGTGCCAATTATGACTATGACGACGATGCGATGGAGTTCTGGTCTGTCCATCTGGAGGAAGATGAGGAAGGGGCAGGACTCGAGGAGCAACATGCTGAGAACGCAAATCGTCTGATGCGACGCTTTGCAGCAACAAAAGAACAGCAAGAACGAATTAGGACGGCGTTTATTAACTCAGCCCTAGTATTTGAGAATTTTTGGACTGGCATGGACTCGTTTGTCGAGAGCTAGTCTGACTCACCACGGAAGTCGTTGAGATTTCATTAAAGGAGATTCAAATGGCAAGTCCTGAAAGACGGTACTCCGAACACTTCTATCGACCTGAAGCGCAAGCGATGCCGCGTTCAGAGCTACGTGAGCTGCAGAACGCAAAATTAAGACAGCTGATATCCCGAGTTTGGGATGAGCCCATTCCATTTTTTAAACGAAAGATGGAATCAGTTGGTCTGCGTCCTGAACATATTCGAACAGTTGATGACCTTAAGAATTTGCCGCCGACCGTTAAAGATGAACTTCGCGTTAACGAAGAAGAGTACCCGCCCTACGGAGATTACCGCGGGGCTCCAGTTACGAGCTGCATCAGGCTGGGTCGAACGACTGGCACTACCGGAAAACCATCGACTTTGTTGTGGACTAAAAAGGATTACGAAATCGATGCTGAAATTTCGACTCGTTCCATGAGGCGGTGCGGAATTCTTCCCGGCATGAAACTGACCCATACGCATCCGGGTGGCCTGTACGCAGGTGCTGATCGATTGGGCTCAGTTACTGAGGCAGCTGGTGTGATGAATGTACCCATGGGACCACCGCTCAGCGACGACGTAATTAGGGACCATCTGCAGCTGTGGAAAAAGATTCGGCCCGAATCGTTTGTATTGTTTGGTCCAGTGATGCTGCGATATCACGAATCAGCTCTCAAGCTGGGATATGACCCTCATAGCGACTTCGGCATGAAGATTCTGCTGATCGGTGAAGCTGCCTGTCAGTACGAATCAACTCGCGTGAAGTATGAGAAGTTTTTTAACTCCGAAGTACACAACCTGAACGGTTCGTTGGAAATCGGCGTCATCATGGCGTCCGACTGCAAGGTCCATAATGGGATGCACGCGCCGGAAGACTACGTGATTCTCGAAGTGATCGATCCTGAGACTAATGAACCAACGCCGCCAGGTGAGGTCGGATATCTAACCTTAACCACATTCGATCGAGACAACATCGTAGTTCGGTACAACCTCGAGGATTTGGTGCGTGTTAACCCTGACCCTTGTCCGTGTGGGGAAACACATATTCGATTTTTCTGGCAAGGCCGTAGACAAGAGATCGTCAACGTCGGAGGTAAAGATGTTTTGCCGGTTGACGTGATGGTCGCCTTAAACGAGATCTCAGAACTCGGAGATCGTCCGGTGGAATTCCAGATGGAACGTTGGGGGAAAACTCAAGATCGTTTGAAGGTTAATCTGGAGTACGACCCGTCACGTGTCGGCGACACCCCTGCGTTTATCGAAAAGATCAAAGACCACTTCCGCGCGAAGCTTGGTATTCCCGTTGAGCCGGAGCTGGTGGACACCGCGGTCTATCGCTCCACCTATAAGCCGATGCGGGTTATTGACGTCGCGAAGGATTAACTGCAAAGGAGTAGCAGATGGCACAAAGTAGATCAGAACACGAAAGCCAGGCAGTCTTCCAAAAGTTAAAGAGCCAGATTGCCCACAACTACACCATTCCGTTCTATCGGAAGAGGATGGAACAGTGGGGAATTACTCCGGACTCAATTCGCAGTTTCGGCGACTTTCAGAAGATCCCTTTCATGAAGCGTGAGGATCAGGTAGCAAGTTTCGAGGACGATCCTCCGTTCGGTAGCCTCTGGGATCCCGATACCGTGCTTATGACTCACACGCCCGCCCCGGGGATCGGTTTGGTCCCGGAGTATCACACCCGTGATGACATAGATGCGTGCGCCAAAGCAGTTGCAAATCGGTTAGCCGAAGCCGGGGTAACCAAGGACGACGTCGTTGTCATCAACTCAAGTTATCACCTGGTTATCTCCGGGCACACAGGCCAGAGTGCATTCGTCGAGCTGGGCGCTAAGGTGCTTCCGCTTGGACCAGGCGAGACTGAGCGCCAGGTGGAGATCATCAACAGATTTGGTGCGACCGTGCTCTTCGGTTTTCCCAGCTACTGTTTGAAGTTGGCTGAGGCCGGTGCCAAGGGGCGAATTCGCATCATGATTGCAGGTGGTGAACCATTTAGTTCAATTGATGGCCGGCGAGAGCAGGTAAAAAATGCGTTTGGTGGCGATATCACCGCAACTGATCTGTACGGGTTAAGCGGCTTCAACGTGGTCGCCATGGAGTGTCGTTACGAGAATGGTATGCACATTCTTGAAGATGAGGTATACGCCGAAGTAATAGATCCCGAAAGCGGTGAATTGTTGCCAAATGGCGAACGGGGCGAGTTAGTTCTAACGCACGTCAATCGACGGGCCATGCCCTTCATGCGCTTCAGAACCGGAGATTTGACGGTGCTGGATCGCGTGCCTTGCAAGTGCGGCTTGGAGTTGTCTCTGCCGAAAGGAGTCTTCGGTCGAACCGGCGAGATGTACCGTGTGAAGGGTCTTAAGTTCTATCCGTCGGTCATTGTCCTGGGTTTAGCTGGGATTAGTGGGGTTCATCCGCTCAAGTATCGTGTTCACATTTCGAGGCCGGCGGGTACGACTGATCACGTGAAGATCCAGGCCCAGGGAGATCCGAACGTAGTCAGTCCGGAAGAAGTCAAGAAAAAGTTGGCCCTTCGCCTCCTCTTTGAACCCAACGAGGTCGAGATCATCCAGGATTGGGAAGATGGGCCAACGGTTGTTGACCAGCGCGGCGGAATCGATCGCTGAACAAATAGTTGGTGGAACATAGATAGAGCGCTTATGGGCTTAAGATCGCCAGCTGAATATAAGGAGAGTCTGCGTGACGGCAGGGCCGTTTACTATCGCGGGCAGCGGGTCAATGACGTGGTTGCTCATCCTGAGTTAGGCATTGCGGTGGACCACGCCGCAATCGACTACGAGGTAGTAGAAGATCCGAAGTACCGCGACCTTGCCACGGTTTCAACCAGTGACGGTGTAATCAGCCGCTACTATCACATCCCGGAAAACGCAGACGACCTCCTTAAGCGGAGCAAGTTGATCGAAACGACTACTCGACTGGGCCATACTCTAGTCATCTTGATCAAAGAGATTGGCACTGACGCCTTATTTGCCCTTCACTTGATAGCGAAACATACTGACGGACACTTTGGCACCGAGTATTTCCCGCGAGTTAAGAAATTCTTCGAGCACTGTCGCGCCAACGATCTGGCGGTCGCCGTTGCCCAGACAGATGTAAAAGGTGATCGCAGCCGTGGTCCAAGCGAGCAGAGCCATCCAGACTATTACGTTCACATCGTCGATGAGACAAAGGACGGAATCGTGGTTCGAGGAGCGAAGGTCCATACTTCGGTCTCGATCAACGCAAATGAGATCCTGGTGTTGCCGACTAGAAATCTGACTGAGCCGGATCGCGACTACGCCTTGTCGTTTGCCGTTTCGCCAAATACCCCAGGCTTAAAGCTAATCGCCAGCCCTTATGCTGAGGCAGTTAATCGGAATGACTTCGATTATCCCATCAGTGCCAGGCACAAGATGATTGAGACCCTCACGGTTTTTGATGATGTGTTTATCCCCTGGGAGAGGGTGTTTTTGAAGGGTGAGTGGCAGATGGCTGGACCACTCGCCAAGACCTTCGTTGAGTTCCATCGCTTCACCGCGATTTCGTACAAACTTCCGCTTGTCGATCTATTGCTTGGGTCAGTCGAGCTGGTTGCCGAGTACAACGGAACTGAGCGTGCGGCGCACATTCGCGACAAAATTACATGGCTCGTCAGTTACGCTGAAACGCTTCGGGCGTTGGTCAAAATGGCAGCAATCGAATGCAAGGTGCTTCCCTTGGGAATCGCTGTGCCCAATACGCTGACTGTCAATATGGCCAAATGGCACTTTGCCAAGAACTATCATCAGGCAATGGCTTATGCACAGGACGTTGCCGGCGGTCTCTTAGTTACGGCACCCGGAAAGGAAGACCTGATGAGCGAAGAGGTTGGTGAGTATGTGCGCAAGTATCTGGGTGGTCGCGCCGGTGTAGATGGTGAAAAACGGTTGAAGGCGATAAATCTTGTTAAGGATTTGACTACAACAGACTTTGGTGGTTACCAGGCTGTTTTAGCAGTACATGCAGAGGGTTCGATCGAGGCTGAGAAGATGGCGACTCTTCGTGAACACAATGCAACTGCGTTCAAAGATTACGCTAGAGAGATCGCGCAAATATCAGAGTGACGACGACACCATTCGTTTAAGACTTCGGTGAACTAAAAGTATGGATCTCAATCGTACGCCAGGTGAGCAAAGTTTTTGCGAGGAGGTGCGAGCCTGGTTAGCAGCCAACCAGGCCGACCTCGATGAAAGCCAATCCTATGATCAAGTCGAGAACATGGATGGTTGGATGTCGTTCCTTAAGAGGTGGCAACGAAAGCTGTACGAGGCAGGTTGGTCGGGTATCTCATGGCCCAAAGATTACGGCGGCCGTGGAGCGTCAATCATTGAGGAACTGATCTTTACTGAAGAGATGGCCCGTGCGAAAGCGCCGAATGTCATGAACATCAGCATTGGGATCGAGCTGGTTGGTCCTGCAATTATTCATCATGGCACAGAAGCTCAGAAGATGCGGTACTTGCCAAAGATTTTGAGTGCTGAAGAAATCTGGAGCCAGGGCTTTTCAGAACCAGATGCGGGATCGGATCTCGCCTCGTTACGAACAGTTGCCGTAGAAAAAGATGATCATTTCGTTGTCACTGGCCAAAAGGTCTGGACCAGTTGGGCCGAGTATTCGGATTACTGCATTTTGCTCGCTCGTACTGATCAGCAGGCTCCAAAGCACAAGGGCATCAGCTGCTTTCTCGTGGACATGAAGAGCCCGGGAATTACCATCAGACCTACAGTTCAAATCACCGGCGAAGCCGAGTTCAGTGAGGTGTTCTTCGACGAGGTTCGTTTGCCCCGGGAAAGCCTGTTGGGCCCGATCAACGAGGGCTGGAAGGTCGCAATGACGATCCTGGCCCATGAGCGCGGAACCTCCGCTATCAAGTATCAAATTCGATTTCGAACAGAACTTGATAACTTGATCAATCTTGCCAAATCAATGACACGAAGCGGACAGGTGTTATCTAAGGATCCGCTCGTGCAACAGAAGTTGGCGCAGTGTTTCATAGAAGTTGAAGTTCTGAAATACAACATCTATCGCGCAGTGTCGCAGATTATGCGAAACGGGAAACCTGGTCCTGAGAGTTCAATCATCAAACTGTTCTGGAGCGAGATGGACCGGAGGCAAAAAGAGACGGGTATGGAGCTACTGGGGCTCTATTCTCAACTGGTCCAACATTCAAAATGGGCGATAGATGGTGGTCAGTGGCCGAGGGCGTTTTTATGGTCGCGGGCAGGAACCATCTATGCAGGAAGCTCTGAAATACAACGCAACATAATCGCGGAACGTGTTCTTGGTCTACCGAGAAGTACTTAGCGAATAGTCTTCATCTTAATAACCAACAAGGCCCCGCCGATTCTATGAATTTTGGATTTACTGAAGAGCAGGAAATGATCCGGAGCCAGGCTGCGGAATTCTTCAAGCAAGAGTACCCGATCGCCTTGGTCAGAGAGTCACTGGCTGACGACCGCGGCTTTAATCAAGATCTATGGGACAAGATGTCCGGTCTCGGCTGGTTAAGCCTCGTTTTTCCAGAGGAGTATCGCGGTGCTGGGCTTACGTTTGTAGAACTCACCGTGTTGCTGGAACAGATGGGCCGAGTATTGGTTCCTGGCGCTTTCTTTTCCACTGTCCTGCTTGGCGGTGTTGCGATCCTTGAGAGTGGCAGCCCGGAGCAAAAGTCGCGCTGGTTGAAGGCGATCGCTGAAGGAAACCTGAAAACGACGCTCGCGCATATTGAGCCAGACGGAAATCGCGACGCTCGCGTCACAGCTAAGGGGGCCGGCAACGGTTACGTTATTAGCGGCACCAAGTTATTTGTGCCAGACGCACACTCGGCGGATTTGATTATCTGTGCTGCACCGACAAGTGAGTCGTCAAATCCAACGGAAGGTATTTCATTGTTTGCTGTCGATCGAAGGAGTACAGGATTAAACACAACTGCTCTAAGAACAATGGATCAGACCAGACGACTTTACGAGGTAACGCTGAATCAGGTTCACGTTCCTGAGGATCATGTGCTTGGCGCTGTGGCGAGCGCCTGGTCCACCATCGAGAACGTTTTGTGCAAAGCGACTATTGGCAGGTGTGCAGAGATGGTTGGTGGTGCGCAGAAGATGTTGGACATGTGTGTTGAGTATGCCAAGCAACGTGTTCAGTTTGGCCGGCCAATAGGCAGCTTTCAAGCGATCCAGCATAAATGTGCCGATATGCTTCTGTTAATTGAGAGTGCACGCTCAGCTGTCTACGCAGCTGCGTGTGCTGCGAGTCAGGATTCAAAGGACACTGCATTGCTGGCTTCAGTGGCCAAGGCTTACACGAGCGATGCTTGTCGCTTCGTGGCCGGCGAAGCAATACAGATTCATGGTGGTATGGGATTTACCTGGGAACACGATGCTCATCTCTACTTCAAGCGTGCCAAGGCCGACGAGATCAGCTTTGGTGATGCGATTTACCACCGAGCTCGTGTTGCTCAACTGATCGGACTATAGAACGGCGATCCGTTACAGCTTATGAAACTTCTCGATAACAAAGTTGCAGTCATCACCGGTTCAGGCCGGGGGATCGGTCGGAGTGTGGCGCACTTGTTTGTGCAACATGGCGCCAGTGTGGTCATCAACGATTTGGATGATGACGTCGGTAAGCAAGTCGCGGAAGAGATCAACTCAAGCGGGGGGCGGGCCGTTGCTTGTAATGGTAGTGTCACCGACGAAGAGTTTGCGGATCAGCTGATAGGCACAGCGCTTGAACAGTTTGGTCGTCTTGACGTCATAGTCAACAACGCCGGGTATACCTGGGACGCGGTTGTTCACAACATGACTGACAGCGCATGGGAATCAATGCTTGCGATTCACCTGACGGCGCCGTTTCGGCTAATTCGCGCAGCGTCTTCTTACTTCAGAGAAACGGCGAAACAGGAGATGGCCCAAGGTCAAAGTGTTCACAGAAAAATCATCAACGTTTCGTCAGTTTCGGGCCTCACCGGGAATGCAGGCCAGGTCAATTACGCTGCCGCCAAGATGGGTGTGGTTGGAATGACGAAAGCGCTGGCAAGAGAGTGGGGAAGATTCAACATTAATGTGAATGCAGTTGCCTTTGGGTTTATAGAGACTCGGTTAACGGACGCGAAAGAAAAAGGAGTGCGTCTGAAAATTCAGGGTAACGAGATTGGGATCGGTGTTCCTGAAATGGCTCGAGAAGAATTCAAGAAACTGATCCCACTGGGAAGGCCGGGTACGGCCGACGAGGCGGCTGGTCCAGTGTTATTTCTTGCTTCTCCGCTCTCCGACTACGTTACAGGCGTTGTCCTTACCGTTGCTGGAGGCTCTTATATGTGAGCTGTGGTCCGAGTACAGAGACCGCGAGCTTTTTATTGCCGACGATACTCTTCCAACTAAGCTAGTCAATATCAGTACTGTCCGGTTAGATGTCCAATAGTAGTCAATATTAGAACTATCTGCCAGCCACTGCATGAGTCAGCGCATTAGAGATCCATTTGGAAGGTCCGTAGCTATTGTAGGTGTGAGCGAATCTGAGTGTGGCCGCGGCGTGTCGCTCTCGCCACTTCAACACCAAGCGCTCGCAGCCAAAAAAGCATTGGACGACGCGGGTCTTAAGAAGTCAGACGTGGATGCGCTCATGACCACTGATGTAATAGGGCTGCCAAGTCTCATGGTCGCCGAGTATCTCGGCATCAAACCGCGATTCACAGATACTACAGTTACTGGAGGATCAGCTTTTGTCGTATTCGTTGAACGCGCTGCCCTGGCTATTGCTGCTGGTCTCTGTAACGTTGTCCTTATTACTTATGGCAGCTCCCTATGGTCTGATCAGCATCGTTTCTCCAACGCTGCTGTTGATCCGCGAATGCCCGCTGCTCAGTTTGAGTTTCCATACGGCGATCTTTCGCCGATTTCTGCTTACTCGCTCGCTGCAATGCGGCACATGCACCAGTACGGCACTACCAGTGAGCAGTTCGCCGAAGTGACAGTGTCATCGCGGCAATGGGCCAACCGCAATCCAGACGCACTGCTACGCCATCCGATCACAGTGAACGACGTGATTGAATCGCCGATGATTGCCAGTCCCTTCCATAAGTTCGACTGTTGTCTGATGACGGATGGCGGCGGCGCTGTGGTTGTCACTTCCGCCGAACGTGCTCGAGATTTGCGCCAGCGTCCGGTTTACCTTTTGGGTTCGGGTTTCAGTGCTACTCATATGACCATACCTCAGATGGAGGATCTCACAGTGAGTGGAGCCGTCGCCTCCAGCCGGCAAGCATTTGAAAAGGCAGGCGTTACTCGAAGCGACATCGATGTTGTTCAGATATACGATTCATTCACATTCTCCGTAATACTGGCTCTTGAAGATTTAGGCTTCTGTAAGAAAGGTGAAGGTGGTCAGTTTGTTCAAGGCGGACGAATTGGACCAGGCGGAGAGTTGCCCACCAACACGTCGGGTGGTGGTCTTTCATACACTCATCCGGGTGCATTCGGAATTTTCTTAGTGATTGAAGCCGTTCGTCAACTCCGAGGCGAGTGTGGAGACAGACAAGTGTCCGATGCAGAACTTGCCTTAGTTCATGGAATTGGAGGCTGGCTGTCATCGCACGCTACCCTGATTCTGGGAGTATAGAAACTCAAATGAGCGACCAAAGACCAATTCCAATTCCAGATCGAGATTCCGAGGTCTACTGGCAAGCTGCTCACCGTCATCAGTTATTGTTACAACGCTGCAGCTCCTGCCGGAAGTTTCGCTTCTACCCTCGTTCCCACTGTCCTTATTGTTCTTCTGAATTATTTGAATGGCAGCCGGCATCAGGTCGCGGCACGGTCTACTCGTTTACCGTCATTCACAGGTCGCCGTCGTCAAGTTTTCGCGACAAGGTGCCGTACGTGCTTGCGCTAATTGATCTACAGGAGGGCGTGCGGATGATGACTAATGTAATCGAGTGCGAACCAGATGCGGTTGAGATAGGCATGCCTGTCGAGGTTGCTTTCGAAGACCTTAACGAGTCGATTTCGTTACCGCAATTTAGACCGGTCTAGCGTTGGAAGGGATCGAGAGATGACGCCGTTATATTTCGAAGATTTTGAACTGGGCAGCGAGTACGTCACACGCTCGCGCACTATTACCGAGGCTGATGTAGTTGCGTTCGCTGGTCTATCTGGTGATTTCAATCCATTACATGTTGATGAAGAGTTTGGGAAGGCATCGATTTTCGGTACTCGAATCGCGCATGGTTTGTTAGGACTGTCGATCGCCTCAGGCTTGATTAATCAACTTGGAATAGGTGAAGGGACTGTGATGGCATTTCTCGGAATGACTTGGAATTTCAAGGGTGTGATACGGTTTGGTGACACGATCACTGTGCATCAACGTTTGGCTGAGAAGCGGGAGACTTCAAAGAATGACCGCGGCATTATCCGCATGGCCATCACTGTTCTAAACCAATATGAACAAGTGGTTCAGGATGGCGAACATGTTCTCATGGTTAAGCGAAGAAATTTCTAACACATCTTAAGAAGGGTAGAGCATTGGTTGGGATCACTGACTACAGCACGTATCTTCCAAGTTATCGCATAGGGCGCGACATGATCGCGCAGCAGTGGGGTACAAAATCCCTCGGCGGTATCAAGGCCGTCGCTAACTACGACCAGGACGCATTAACCATGGCGTTTGAAGTCGCCTGGAATATGGTTGAGCGAGACGACACAACCCTGTCACATGATGGCCTCTATTTTGCTTCGACGACTGCGCCTTATTGGCAGCGCGCTTCATCGAGCTTTATAGCTGCCGCTTGCGATCTACCTGATGAAATTGAAGCGATCGATTTTGGTGGTAGCCTGCGCGCTGGTATGTCTGCCTTGCGAGCGGCATTGAATGCCGTCGTTGCCGGTGCGAATCAGAAAGTTATCGTCGCCGTGGCCGATGTTCGTGACGGCGCACCCGAATCGTTGGAAGAACAGCAATTCGGAGATGGCGCGGCTGCCTTGTGTATAGGTAAAGAGGGAGTAATTGCTGAACTAATCGCTCACGGATCGCGCTCCGATGCTTTTCTGGATGAGTGGCGACGAGACAAAGACTCCGCAGTATCTTCTCTTGGGTCGCGTTACACCTTAGAGCGTGGTTACATCGCGAATACAGTCACTATTGGAAAACACATCCTGGAACTCGCCCGGCTTAACTCTATTGATATAGCCCACGTCGCACTCAGTTCTCCAGATGGAAGGGCTCATATCACTGCCGCTAAAAAGCTTGGTTTTGATCCGGCCCGACTATTGGAAGTACCAATAGCTGATGGTGGTCTAACGGGTGTGCCACTGCCTATCACGCTGCTCTGCCAGGCACTCGATCGAGCTAAGCCCGGTGACTTTGTGCTAACGATTGGTCACGGCGATGGAGCTGATGCCGTTCTTTTCCGTGTGACGGATCAAAAACCCAAGGTTAGTCGAATACCTGCTAGTGCTTCACCCCTCAATATTCCAACCTATTCGATCTTTCGCAAACAGCGTGACTTCAATCGAACGGCGACTGAAGAGGGCGGAGTCATGTCCAATGTCACGTTGGAGCAAGAGGAACGGCAGAATGTCCGGTTACACGCGACGCGTTGTCAAAAATGCAACACGGTGCAGTTTCCAATAACGATGGTTTGCGTCCACTGTCATAACAGGAGTGGACTCGACGAAGTCAGAATGCGACGGCGCGGGACTGTGTTCACCTTTACAAAGGACTATCTATACAACGCACCTGTCTCGCCGGTGGGCGTTGGCGTGATCGAGCTAGACGATGGCGCGCGTTTTTACTGCCAGTTAACCGATATCGATACTGAAGCAATCGAGATAGGCCAGAAAGTGCAGTTAACGTTGCGTCGCTTGAGGGATGGAGGGCGAATGCATCACTACTATTGGAAATGCAGACCCTTAGCGGTTACTGAGGTGAGGTCGAACCAGAAATAGAAGGAGCCAGCGTGGAGAGTTCACTAAAAGATAAGGTTGCCATCATCGGAATTGGGTGCACAAAGTTCGGTGACAACTTTGACCAGAGTTATGAGGACATGGCTGCTGAAGCTGTTTTCCAAGCGTTGGACGATGCAAAGATCGATGCGGCACGCATCGACGCCGGTTGGCTCGGCACCTTTTCGCCCGGACAGGGATACGGCAAGGCGAGTGTCTCGCTGGCTGACGCAATAAAGATGTATGACAAGCCTCTAACCAGAGTGGAAAACTACTGTGCCACCGGAACAGACGCTTTTCGTAATGCTGCTTTCTCAGTTGCTGCGGGAATCTATGACATTGTCCTTGTTCTGGGCGTTGAGAAGTTGAAGGACCGACCAGCAAGAGGACTCGCGTCAGAAGGAAACCATTTATATCAGCATGAAGGCTCTACGGCACCGGGTCTGTTCGCTCTCGCGGCAACGCGATACTTCGAAGAGTTCAAGATCGGACGTAAGCCGCTGGCCCAGGTAGCCGTTAAAAACCATCACAACGGTACGCTCAATCCCAAAGCCCACTTTCAAATGGAAGTTACGGAAGAACAGGTGTTGAAAGCGCCGATGGTCGCATATCCGTTTGGCCTGTTTGATTGTTGCCCGACAACTGATGGCGCAGCTGCCGCAATTCTGTGCCGTGCTGACATGGCTAAGCAGTTCCGCGACGACTATGTATTAGTTAAGGGTTTAGGCTTGGCGGTGAATACAGGACGGCCATGGTTTATGCCTGGTCATCGATTCACTGGTTTTCCGGTTACCCAGGCTGCGGCCCATCAGGCATATGAGATGGCAGCGATTAAAGATCCGCTCAAAGAAATCGACCTGGCTGAAGTGCATGATTGTTTCACCTGGACCGAAATTTCAAATTATGAGGATCTCGGATTTTGTAAGAAAGGCGAAGGCGCTAACTTCATTAGCGAGGGACGCAGTCGTCTTGAGGGTGACCTACCGGTTAATCCGTCAGGTGGATTGAAGTCTTCTGGACATCCGATCGGCGCGTCTGGTGTTCGTATGATCTACGAGATTACTACACACCTTAGAGAGCAGGCGGGTGCTCGACAGGTGAAAAACGCCAGGCTTGGCTTGGCCCACAATCTTGGAGGACTAGGTGCTGTTGCCTGTGTAGTTGTGCTCGGTCAACCATGAACCTTGGTGGCTAAGGCGGGAGAGTCGAGGTGCCAGATTTCAATTTAACAGATGAGCAGAGTGCTGTTCAGCGTCTAGCTCACGAGTTCGCACGAAATGAAATTGTGCCAGTTGCCGAGCATTACGACCGCACCGCTGAGTTTCCCTGGCCGATCGTCAAGAAGGCTTATGAAATCGGCTTGATGAATCCGAATATACCAGTGAGCTATGGTGGGCCAGGCCTGACACTCTTTGAAGAGATGCTTATCAACGAAGAGTTGGCGTGGGGCTGCGCCGGGATCTCAGGTTCGTTAACGATTAACAACGTCGCGACCTTACCGATTCTTATCGCCGGAAACGAACAGCAGAAGCAAACCTATTTGGGTCGACTCGCGAATGACCATCAACTCATGGCCTATGCCGTTACCGAGCCAAATGCTGGTACTGATGTAGCTGCCATTCAAACCAGAGCAGTGCGAGTAGGCGACGAATACATCCTAAATGGTACGAAACAATTCATAACGAATGCTTCGGTAGCCAACTTCTTTGTTGTTTTTGCCGTCACCGACAAGAATGCAAAACGGAAGGGCATCAGCGCATTCATTGTTGACCGTGACTGGGCTGGTGTAATTCCGGGACGTAAGGATGACAAGATGGGCCAGCGTGCCTCCAACACCGCCCAGTTAATGTTCGAGGATGTTCGTGTACCAAAAGCGAATTTATTGGGACAAGAAGGAGACGCTTTCAAGATCGCAATGAAAGTATTCGACCGCTCTCGTCCCGGAACCGGCATGCTCGCGGTTGGAGTTGCCCGTCGAGCATTCGAGGAGGCCGTCAAGTACGCTGGCGAGCGCAAAACGTTCGGAGTACCGATCGGTCAACATCAGGCCATCCAATTCAAGATTGCGGAGATGGCGACTCAAATCCAGGCGGCACGTTGGCTTTGCTGGCACGCGGCGTGGTTGGTGGACCAGGGACATAAGTCATCGCGCGAAGCATCGATGGCTAAGTGTTTTGGAGCGGAAACGGCCGTTACTGTAACTTCGGAAGCAGTACAGATTTTTGGCGGCTACGGTTACGTAAAAGACTACGTTGTCGAAAAACTCTATCGCGATGCCAAGGTGTTTCAGATTTACGAAGGCACTTCTGAAATACAACGGCTCATCATTGGCCGAAGTTTCTTTCAGTAATTCTTGTCTTTCGTTCCCCGGTAAGAGTATAATCTGACTGACTAGTCAGTCGGGAATATTCAGAGTTGTTTCTTCTCGACCAGCTTTTCCATCCACACGCGCACTTTGGTTTATTCGAGGTTTCACGATCTCGACCTGAACTTGTCAGACGAATCGTAAGCAGATTTCCGCGCATAGCCCTAAATTGATGGCTAAATTCGACAGCAAAATTGTTAAGGGCGAGGACCAGTGCAATATCCTCGTTGGCGGCACGCTTATCGACGGCCGCGGTGGTGACGCACTCGTTGACTCCGCCATCGTAATCCAGGGCCAGAGGATTGCTGAGGTTCGAATTAGCGATGGTCTTGATTACGGCGACGCCGCTAACGTTATTGATGTCAGGGGTAAATATGTCCTTCCGGGGTTGATCGATATCCATGTTCACTATGCTGATTGGATGGGCCAGTTGTTTCTTTCGCATGGTGTGACGACTGTGAAAGACCTGGGAAATGACATCGAGTGGATCGCGTCGGTCAGTAATGAAATAGAACAAGGCAAAATAAGTGGACCACGCATTCTTTATGTAGGTAACGGTCTCGATGCACCGCCACCTGATCGAAATACTCACGTTGGTCTAGCTGGTGAAGATTCGGCAAAGAGAGCGGTAGAGTTGCTCCATAGTAAGGGGGCTTGCGCGATCAAGGTCCGCGAGAAGATTGGTCCCGAGTTGTTAGCCGTTGTTGCGGAAGAGTCGCACAAGCGTGGACTTCCAATCACAGGTCATCTTAAGCGTACTGATGCTCGCCAGGCGGCAATAGCGGGCATTGATGGCATTGAACACCTCAGTGGCTTTGCACAGGCGCTCACTAACGCGGCAAGAGAGCGTCCTGCGGATCTGGATGAGTGGCAGCTCCTTATTTCGGATCTGAAAGCGTTTTCCCTGATCGACTTGTCAGCTGCGGAAGAATTGATAAGCTTCCTGGTGAGCAGGAATGTAGCGATCGCGCCCACGCTTCCTATTTGGTGGCGCATGGCTTTCTCTTACCGCGATCGATTTGCCTCTGAGGATGCGAAACTCGCAGAGGATCCAGCCTTAGCGTACATACCCGAACAAATCCGCGCTCTATGGGCCAACGCGGCGTTCTTCGAAATCAACAACTCCGCCGAGCTTCAAGAAGTGCAATTGGGTTACGCGAAAACCCTGGACATTGTTCTGGCCCACTATAAGTCCGGCGGCGAAGTTCTTGCCGGATCGGACACCTTCTTTTCAATACCCGGTTTGAATATGCACCGGGAGCTGATGTTGTTACGAGATGCTGGCATTTCACCGCTCGAGGTTATCTCAATCGCTACTCTTCGTAACGCAAGGTTCCTTCGCAAGGAAAATGATTTAGGCACTATCACCGTTGGCAAGTTGGCTGACATTCTTGTCGTTGATGAGAATCCGCTTGACGATATCGGTAACACGCAAAAAGTGTCGCTGGTTATGAAAGGCGGACAGGTTGTCGATAGTGGTGAAGACGCCAACTACTTTGTTCCAAAACCAAAACCACAGCAATCTGCCTGGATGCTAAAGAACATGGCACGGAACGAGCGAAGGGTGTAGGGAAGATTTAAACAAGCACAACGTCGATTGAGAGACAGAGAATCGGATCCTACGTAACCTGGAGCGTAGCATGGGCCAATCTGAACGCGAAGTCGAAATGCAATCTGAGGATGGTTGGACCATCGTTGGCACACTCTCGATGCCTGAGGACGTCAGAGAGGGCGAAGAGTTGCCGGGCGTTCTGCTACTTCATTCGTCAGGTCACGATCAGGAGACCTTCAACAAGCACTATGCAATCCCTGGTCTCGCCCAAACCTTTGCCGGCAAACGAATCGTCTCTTTGAGAATTGATTGGCGAGGCAGGGGAAAGAGCATGGGAGGTCAAGAGTTTCATTCCTTCAACAGCGAGCAGCGAGCAAAGATCAAACTTGATGTTGAAACAGCAATCAATTTCCTGGCTTCCGAAGAGAACGTTGATTCAAACCGAATAGCAATCGTAGCCGAAGAAGTAAGTGCCGACGCTGCTGTGCTGGGCGCGATGCAAAATTCACGTATCAAGCTATTTGCCTTTCTGTCCGGGCGACTCAGTCAGAAAGCAAAAGATTATCTTTCCGAAGAATCTATCCCCGTAGTGTGTGTGGTGAGTAGTGATGATCGCCCTGGCCTTGCCGACATGACCGAGGTTTATAGCCGATCCAAGCACCCGCACAGCGACATATCTGTTCACCGCAACGCAGGCATCGGGACGACCATGTTTTACCTTTGGCGGCATCGGTTTCCTGATGCAAAACCCATGGACGAGCAGATTGCCGAAAAGGTTAGCGATTATCTGCGAGCGTTAGGATCCAAAAGTGAAGTCTCCTTTGTCACGGAAGATGGGTGGACCATTTACGGAGACTTATCACTCCCACCTGCACAAACCAAGAAGTTGTCCGGTGTTGTCTTGCTCCACACTGCTTTGAGTGATCGCTACGTGTATCACGATTTGTCTGCGGCGCTTGTCCGCAAGGGAATGGCAGTACTCAGTATTGACTGGCGCGGACGAGGTAAGAGCCTTACCAAGGGCAAGTATTCAGAGTTGACTCAGGAGGAGCGTGAGCGGGGCTACCTCGACGCAAAGGGTGCGATCAACTATTTATCATCACAACCCTTTATGAATCCTAACCGCCTCGCTGTTCTGGGAACCGATAGAGGCGCACTTCACGCGCTCAACGTGGTCCTGAACGACGCTCGGGTTAAAGCGCTTGTGATTTTGACTGTGATTTTTACGCCCTCTCAAAAGGAATCCATTGGGACTCTCAACATCCCGGTCCTTTATATAGCGAGCCAGGGAATTGAAAACGTGGCACGTGATCTTACGGATGCTTATCACCTTTCAAAAAATGTTGGGAGTGAACTCGCAATGTTTCCCGGAAGCGCCCTGGGGTATCAACTGTTAGAGGCTAATGAGACGGTTCAATCAAAAATTGTTGAATGGTTGAATGCACAGATGCAGCAAACAGCAACTGCAACCGCAGAATCTTTGTAGCTAAGGAGAGGAAATGGAGACGACAATAAAGGACAAACCAGTAGGCTGGTATCACAAACCGGAGTCAATACAGAAAGATGTTCAATTCGAAACTGAGGACGGCTGGACCATCCATGGCACTTATACGATTCCAAATAGCTATCGGCAGGGCGAGAAATTGGCGGCAGCGCTGCTGGTCCATGCGTCAATGCACTCGCAAACAGTTTGGGTGGCCTATCCCGGCTGGGCCAAAATCCAGGAGTCGGTAGCAACCTTAAGGATAGACATTCGTGGCCGTGGAAAGAGTCGCGGCGCCATCCCGTGGGTGGACGCATCGCGCGAACAAAAAGCAAAGGTTCTTTTTGATGTTCAGGCTGCTCTCAACTTCTTATGTTCTCAGGCGGAGGTCGATCCGCGACGTGTAGGTGTGGTGGCGGAAGAGTACAGTGCAAGCCCGGCGGTTATTGGTGCACTTGAAGATCCGAGAGTTCGGGTGATGGTTTTGCTGTCGGGTATTTTGAACGAAAAAGCTTTGGACTTTATCGCGGCAAATTCTACGAAGCCGATACTCTATGTAGTAAGCAAAGAAGATCGTATGAGCTTCGATGATATGACGACTGCTTACAATTTGACTGAAAGTGCTGGAAGTGAAATCTGGGTCCAGGACGGGCTTGGTGTCGGCGCGACCATGGGTAGTGTGTGGCGCAACGTATTTGCCGACCAGTCAATGGACAAATCAACAGACGATGCCGAGGGAGAATGGCTGGTAAGTGAACTTGAACGTCTCGGGACCGGAGAAGCAAGCGAAGTTACTTTGACCACGGACGATGGATGGACCCTGTATGCCACGCTAAGGTTACCGGGTGGGATAAAAGACGGGGCTACGGTTCCAGGTGTCGTGCTTTTGCCGACTGCGTTAGTCGATAGGGATAGCTACATAAACCTGGAGAGGGTTCTGGTGCGCCATGGCATCGCGGTACTGAATCTTGAATGGCGAGGCATTGGGAAGAGTGTTGGCAAGGGTAACTACGTCGATATGACTCTTCCGGAACTGCTCAACGCTCCCACGGACGTCCAAGTCGGATACAACTTCTTGGCTTCACAGCCGGGTGTCGATCCAGAACGGATTGGCGTATTGGGTACGGCTCTCGCTGCGAAGATCGCAATGCATGCCGCGAAGGAGAATTCAAAATTCAAGGCCGTCGCCATGCTTACGCCAGTAACGTGGCCTTGGGAAGAGAAGAATGATTACGACACCATAAACGCACTTGACGTTCCGGTACTCTTCGTTACAGGTGATGGCTTCGGAGAGTTAACAAAGAAATTTGCTGCATACGTTGGACAGAACAAGCGGAATCATTTGATTACCTATCCGGGCGGGTTTTTTGGTTACTTACTTGGAAGGGTTGACAAGGATTTCGATACCACGGTTGCCAAATGGTTCAAAACTCAACTCAGTGGCGAGGAGCAGGCAAAGCACGCCGCAGGGTCTTAGTTCATGCTGCGCCGCGGAAATATAGGCAACGCGCAGAGATGTTTAGGAAGGGTAGAGTTTGGCAAAACCACTCTACTCTTTCCACTCGCTCGGCCCACACACTTGATTAGGTCAGTCTTCAATTATGGCAAAAGCACTTCAAACTAATAGAGTTAGTTCCAGAAAGAGCAAACAGGGAGAGTCTTCATCTGAACCACTGCGCACCTCTTTCAAGACCGAGGACGGCTGGTCCGTTGATATTGTCGAACGCAGAGTGTCATTTCCCACAGCGGATGGCTGGACAATTCACGGTACTCTGACTACGCCAGTGCTCAGTACCCATAGACGGGTGGCCGCGATCTTGTTCCTTCATTCGCCAGCTCACGAGCAGGAGTTGTTTTCCGCACATGGTTATCCTGGATTTGCCCGCCTCCAGGCCCAGTTCGTCACTCTTCGAATTGACATAAGGGGTCGCGGTACAAGCGAAGCCCCACTCGCGTTCCATCGTTTGTCACAAGAACAGCGCGACAGTTTACATCTTGATGTGAGGGCGGCTCTAAACTTTCTCGGCGAACAAGCCCCTGTTGATTCGCGACGCCTCGCAGTTTTCGCGGAGGAAATTAGCGCTAACTCTGCAGTGCTTGGTGCGGCCGGGGATTCACGTGTGCGAGCACTGGTTCTGCTGTCGGGCCGACTGACAGCGAACGCGAAGGAAGTGATTTCCTCCAATGACCAGATTGCGATCCTGTCCATGGTAGGCAGCGATGATCGCGTGGGCTTTCGCGATATGACGGACGCGTTCAAGTTATCCAGGAATGCGACCAGTGATATCCATGTCTTTAGAGGTTTGGGAATGGCTACCGCGATGTTCAGTACGTGGCGCTACAACCGACCACGGGAAAAACCCCTGGACTATGTGATGGCGGATTGGTTATCGGGCCGCTTGAACGCTCTGGGTAGTTCCCAGGAAGTCTCGTTCACAACTGAAGACGGTTGGACCATTTCAGCAGATCTTTTAAGTCCCGTCTCCGACTCTCGTCTGCCTGCTGTCATTCTCGTTCATAGCTCCGTCACCGATCGTCATATGTACAACCAGGTGGCTGACCAGCTATTAGCTGCCGGGTTTGTGGTTTTGAACCTTGATTTTCGTGGTCGAGGCAAGAGTCGTAACAAAGGAAACTGGCTAGAACTCCGCTTGCAAGAGCCAGATGGTCCAGCCGAGATTGGTAGGGGTTATCTCGATGTCCAAGCGGCAGTTGATTTTCTCAGTAGTCAAGGCAACGTTGATTCGGAATCGATTGGTGTTGTCGGGACCGTAATAGGGGCACGTTATGCGTTACTTGGAGCAGCAAGGGACCATCGCATCAAGGCTGTTGCATCTGTTATCGGTTACGTACCTCCTCCCGCGGAGCAACAAGAACTCGCTAATATCAAAGCGCCAGTCCTATATATATGCAGCCGCGATCTTGTGCCTGTCACTCAGGCAATGAGCTCGATTTGTGAGAACGGTGCGGAGAAGGGAAATGCTCTCCTTATATTGGATGGGGGAGCGTATGGCTATAGCGTCTTCACCCTGAATCCGACGCTTGGACCAACAATCGTCAAGTGGTTGAAGAGCGAGCTCAATCATGCCCAAGCCCATTAAGCATCGTCCTATGAAGGAGAATCATTTTGAGCTCAATTGAAGCTCCTGATCAGACGAGAACAACCGGCCGGCTTTATTACGGCTGGGTGATCGTTGCGAATTGCTTCTTTATCCTAACTCTCACATCACTCGTAGCCACATCCTTCCCGATTTTCTACGTCCCAGTCCTTGAAGGCTTTAATTGGAGTCGCGGTAGTACGGCAATAGCGCTCTCGATCCATTTAATATTAAGTGGAATTGCCGCGCCTTTTGCTGGTGAATTGATTGATCGGTATGGACCAAGACTGATTATGCCGGTCGGCGCGATTATGACCGGCGCCGCGCTCATATTGCTTAGTCGCAGTATGGCGCTCTGGCAAGTTTATGCGACGTTTGGCGTGTTAGGAGCCATTGGCTGCTCGGCGGTACATATCACCCCATTGACCGCCGTCGCTTCTAATTGGTTCACGCGCAACCGAGGCATGGCTATTAGCCTCGTCGTTGCGGGTCCCGGTGCGGGCCAGCTTCTGATTCTTCCTTCGTTACAGCTTTTGATCCAGCGGGCAGGATGGCGAACCACATACCTGGTGTTTGGGCTGGCAGTACTAATCGTACCCACCATTCTCGTACGTCTATTCCTTTATCGGAAACCATCCGACAAGGGGCTAACTCTTGAAGAGGAGGCGCGACCTCAAAGATCAGCGCTGAGCACTGAGGTCGAATCGGACCGAACAGAACCTAATGGTGGCACCACAAGAGAATTCGTTGTTGTTGATAAAGAATGGGCAGAAACTGACTGGACCATAGCGAAGGCAGTTCGTACGCAGCGTTTCTGGTCGCTTACGTTGGTGTTGGCATTGGTTGCCAGCGGATTTTTTCTCATTGGCATTCACTTGATAGCGTACCTGGAAGACAAGGGTTACAGCCCTCAGATAGCCGCTTATGTAATGGGTTTTCAAGGCTTCATAAATATCTTTGGAACCTTGTTGGGCGGAATGCTGGGCGATCGCATTGGTCGCGAAAAAACACTTAGTCTGGGCGTGCTGTTTTATATTGGCTGTATCGTATTTCTGAATCTAAGCGGGGTGGTAGTGAGTCTATTTTTGCTCGTTTGCTTTGTTCTACTTTATGGAGTCGGATACGGTATGGCATTCCCCTCACTCATGGCTTCAGTAGCGGATCTGTTTCAAGGAAAACATTTCGGCTCAATTTTGGGAGTTCTCCTGCTCGGCGGTTATTTTGGAGCAGCTTTCGGGACGTGGTTAGGTGGATTCCTTTTCGATTGGACACATGGGTACAGACTAAATTTCATCGTGGCGGGGGTTGTTATGTCTCTCGCCGCTGCCCTGATCTGGAAAGCTGGACCGAGGCAGGTGCGGCGCGTGATGAAAGTGTCAGCTACAGGCAATCTCATGACTGAAGCATCTTCAGAAGTTTAGCTTTATTAGAAACCGCGACCGCATTTCGGGTTCTGTTACGTCATCTTGTATCTCTTTGCGGAAGATTTGCCTTAGATTTTAAAGGGTATTCCTTGCGATTCGTTTGTGCTCGGTGTAGTTCGTTATACTCAATCAAAGATAATATTGACTCTCACTGTCTCTGGCCTGAGCCTAGTCGTAACAGCCCTTTAAATAAGAGTTAACACACAGGTAGAATTGGAGTATAAGTAAGTTACGCTGCACAGACTTAACCTGATCAGTTGCATCCTGATAATTTACCGTATTGAGGAAGGACTAAGGAATTTAAATGAAGAACGCCGACAAAAAGTCAGGCAAGAATTTGAAGATTCACACCAACGTAAAAGACGAAGCCCTGGTTAAAGTCCGACGGGAACAGATCTGTAATGCAGCGATGCAAGCTTTTGCGGAAAATGGCTTCCACGAGACCAACCTTAGAAAAATTACAAAACTGTCGGGCCTGGCTTACGGCTCAATTTATAATTACGTTAAAACAAAGGACGACATCCTTTACCTGATTTGCGACAGCATCCTCGACGATCTGTATCGAAGAATCGATGAGGCTGTTAAAACCCATACCGATCCGGTCGCACAGATTGAAGGGATAATCAAAGCGACAGTCGATCACGCTGATGAACACAAAGATGCAGTCTTACTACTGTGGGAAGAGTCAAAGGTGCTCAAGAGCTCTGGCTGGCTTCGAAAGGTTATTGAGAAGGAGGCCACGTATCTAAAAATCATTACAGACGTGCTCGAGAATGGCAGCAAACTTGGTGTCTTTAGTTTTCCCGAAGGTGAGATTCCAATCTTAGTTAATATCCTTCCGCCTACTGGATTGACGTGGGCCCTCCGAAGATGGAACCTCGGGAACATCACAAAAAGCGAATACACAGAAGCGCTCGTGGATTTTGTCTTGCAGGGTATCGGTGCTTCAAACAGCAGAAAACTGAGAAGCGTTTCTGCCGCTCCGAAAAGAAAGCGCGCGTAACAAACTGGGCTTGTCTGGGCCAGGGTAAGTTTCAAGTCGATCGCTAGTCCCTGCCTTGCTAATAACCACCGTTGCGGCACTCTTCATCCCCGACACTCTTTTCGGCAACCCACATCCTTAACAATTTCACAGTGATAAAATCCAGCTGGTTTTCTTGTAGAAATTTAGTCCACAGGATGTAGACACAAGTCTTGAAATTCAATAAACAAAACTTCCCTTTGGACCGACCGTTTGTAGTGGGCCGTCGCGGAATGGTCGCATCAAGTCAGCCACTCGCAGTTGAGTCTGCAGTTGAAATGCTTCGGCGTGGTGGTAACGCAATAGACGCTGCCGTGACAGCAACCTTTGTCTTGAATGTTGTCGAGCCGATGTCAACGGGTATTGGCGGCGATTGCTTTGCCATTATCTACCTCGCTAAAGAGAAGAGGCTGATTGGAATCAATGGAACTGGTCGCTCGCCGGCTGCTATCTCTGTAGAGGCACTGAAAGGACGTGGGATTGAACAGATGCCTGTTGATGGACCGCTAAGTGTAACGGTTCCAGGCGCGCTCGATGGTCTAGCCAGGTGTTTGAAGGATTATGGAACGATCTCCTTGTCCGAAGCTTTGGCGCCCGCAATCTCCTACGCTCAAAACGGCTTTCGAGTAACGGAAGTCATTGCCCGACAATGGGAACGTGCGTCAGCCAAATTGAAATTAAACGCCGAATCGGCTCGTGTCTATTTACCTGATGGTCGATCTCCGGTCGCGGGACAGATCTTCCGAAATCCAGACCTTGAGAAAACATTCCGGTTGATTTCTGAGCAGGGAACTGATGTTTTCTATCATGGAGAGATAGCGGAAACACTTGCGTCCAGCGTCCAGGAGTTAAGCGGTTTTATGAGTTCATCTGACCTGGCTGAGCATTCGTCCGACTTAGTTAATCCACTCAGAAGTTTTTACCGCGATAGTTATGAAGTCGTTCAAATGCCTCCCAATAGTCAGGGCTTAGTTGCCTTGATTGCTTTGAACGTCCTGAGTGGTTATAGACTCAACGACATGTTCCATGGCTCTCCAGAGTACTTACATCACTTGATTGAGGTGATCGCTCAGGTGCTGACCGAGGCGCAAGACAATGTGGGTGATCCTGACGACCCTCTACAAATAGATCAGCTATTCTCGCAAGGGCATGCGCAGAATCTGCGCAAGCTGATCAAAGCGAATAAAGCCGCACCGAAACAAGTTGCGCCGATCGACGGACACCATGACACAGTATTTGTCGCTGCGGTTGACGAAGAACGAAACGTAGTGTCGATGATTTGCAGTCTCTACAAGTCGTTTGGATCAGGACTTACGGTGCCCGGTACGGGTTTAGTGCTTCAAAACCGCGGCGCTGGTTTTACGCTAGCCCCAAACAATCGAAACACCTTACGTCCGCGAAAACGGCCCTACCATACCTTGATGCCCGCGATGATTCTTCGTGACGGTGAACCCTGGGCATGTTTGGGTGTTGTTGGTGGAATGATGCAGCCTCAAGGACAGGTTCAAGTCATTTCAAATCTTCTTGATTTTCAAATGGACCCTCAGTCAGCGCTGGATGCACCAAGATTTAGAGTCTTAGAGGATTACACCATAGCTCTCGAAGAGGGCTTAAGTGATACTGCGGCTAAGAAGCTTGAATTACTTGGCCACCGAATTAAGCAAAACACCACGGAAGAAGAGTTCGGAGGGGGTCAGGTGATACTGATTGGTGGAGAAACGCTTTTTGGGGGTTCTGACAAGCGTAAAGATGGCTGTGCGATTGGATATTAGTGCCTACGTTTCACTTGCTTTCATGTTTTTACCACGAGCAAGTGACATGAAAACAACCACCACACATATTACTGCCGAGAGCAGGAACGTCATAGTTACAGCTGAAGCGAACGACTGACGTTCAGCTACCTGGCCAGTTATTCCACCCGCCTGAAGTTGGGCCATGGCGTTAACTTGCGCTATGGTCGAAACCAAACTCGTTATTGCCACGCCCGTCATTGAACCAAGATTCTTCAGTGCAGCGATCATGCCCGAAACGATACCGTACCGATTGGGTGGTACTGCCCCCATCATCGCAGTGTTGTTCGGTGGTTGAAATAACCCCATTCCGATCCCGAACGGGACAAGGCGAAGAATCACACCCAGACTACTCGTTGTGGTGCTGAGAGTGCTTAAAGCAAGTAAGCCGAAAAAATTGATCACGGCACCGGTTGTCGAAATTGCCCTGACTCCAAATCGATCTGCGAGGCGTCCTCCCAGTGGAGCCGCTATGGCTAAAGCTAACGGCACCGGGGCGAGAAGCGCGCCAGATTTTGTCGGATCAAGTAGCAGAACTCGATCGAGATAGAACGGTACTAAAAACGAGATCGAGGCAATTGACCAGTAAGCTAAGAAGCTGCTCAACGCAGCCGCACTAAACGCCCACTCACGAAAGATCTGTAGATCTAGGAGAGCGTGTTCTACACGATTTTCGACTCTCAAGAACGCTCCCGCAAAAATAATAGTTGCAAGCGTCAGCAATACGACCGTAGATAGTGGCCAATCCGATTTCGATAGCGCACTGGTCAACAGAAGAAAAGAGGTCAGACATGCAAACAGAATGCTGGCTCCTGCTAAATCAAAACGTTCGCTTGTGCGCGCTTGCTCGCGCGACGGTAAGACTTTAGCGGCGAGAATTGCCCCAACGATTCCAATGGGAACGTTGACATAGAAGATTGAAGGCCAACCAATGCGATCGGTGAGAAAACCTCCTATTAGTGGTCCAGTAATGGCCGCGAAAGCTAAAACGGAGGCGAGCATGCCAAACGCTTTGCTCCTTTCTTTCGATGGAAACGTTTCACCGATCAATGCTGCACCGTTTGCGAGGAGTGCTGCCGCCCCTATCCCCTGAAAACATCTGAACACGATTAATGACCAAATCGTCGTCGATGCCCCGCATAAAGCCGACGACAAAGTGAAAACAACGAAGCCGAAAATATAGAGCCTCTTTCGACCATACATGTCCGCCAATCGACCAAAGATGATCACGAGACCTGTGATCATTAGCAGGTACGACGTAACCACCCATTTGATGTGATTCAGATCAGTTTGGAAGTAACGAGTCAGAGTAGGTAGGGCAATGTTGACGATGCTCGAGTCGAGGTAGCCAACAAAGGTCCCGAGTGCGATGGCAGTAAAGTTGAGCCATTTTCGAACATTGGTGTTGTCCTTCGAAAGTAACTTAACCTGCAATCTAAGTGTCCCCTCGCAAAACTGTTCAAGGAAGATCGCCCTTGGTAATTGGGATCTTGGCCGTCAGTACATCGTCGACGTTAAAGAGGATCAAACTCTTGAGAAAGCGAACGAGGTCTGATTGCTTTTGTGGTGATAGTTTGGCAAACCGATTCCGGGTGGTAAGCGCTTCGCCGCCGTGACGTAAAATTGCCTCCTCAAGAGTTTTAGTACTTCCATCGTCAAGAAACGTTGTGTATGTTCCGACCCCCCACAACGGTCGAGTCATGAACACTCGTTTCGATACTCCCTTTTCATCATTCGCATCAGACATCTTTGAACCCATGTCATGCCGTCTGAGATCGGCGTATAGTGGGACCACGAACGGTTTGTAGTTAGGAACCACGAGCGGAACTGAACGCTGCCGATCTGGATCGACATAACCGTCATCAACCGAGTGACGAAGGAGACGACGTTCCGCTTCGAATCGATTACTCTTTTCATTCCAGAAGACCGTAATGTGTTCTACCCGTGGGTCGCGCTTAACTCGCATCTCCGGACGATGACAATCGGTGCAACCGATCGTTTTGAACAGTCGGTCTCCCCTTGTTACTTCAGCGGTTATTGGACCACGGCCAGGCACCGGATAATTGACGAGATAGAACTCAATCAGGGATAGCGAACCTTGTGTCAGCTCGTCTGGAATACCGTCACCATCGGGATCAAGCCCGGCTACAATTGGATCTTCACAACGCCCATTTTCATTTTTGTTGTCACTCGAACATTGAAAGCCGTCCTGCGATTGGATTCCCAGGTGTTCAAAAGCAGCAAAACTGATGAAGCTTCGTAAATGAGAGTGCGTACCTTTGCGTCCGAAAGGTCTGACCACAAGATCGGGTTCCACGGTTCCGCCTGGTCGAATACCAAGTCCCATGCTGTAGTCAACCTCATTGTGTGTAATGAGTGCTCGACCTTTCCTTCGTGCAGCAATCAGATCTTCTGTTGCTTCGATACCGAGTTGTTGAATCAGGCCTCCACCAAACATGTCGTTGGGACGAATGTGGTTGCCGGCTCTAAAAATCTTCTGTTCATTTGGTCCAAACCCAGCCGAACCTGAAGGAGTGCTATGACAGGTTTCACAGGCACCTGCCTCGAACTTTGACTGGGGCCAGCTTCGACTCGCCTGCTGGTTGCGTAGCTTGCAGGGCATACCATTGCAACCACTGTTCTCATCGCTGCCGAAGTTGTGGTGGAAAATGCTTCGACCGGTCTGTATGGCCTCCTGAGTGAAGCCAAAGCGTTGAATAAGAAATTGCGCTGTCCCTCGCGTTGTGTTACCGCCCTCCTGGATGCGGGCAATATCTCGATCGCGAAAGTTCACCTGCGTTCGTACAACCCACGCGGTCGCTGCGAACAGAACGGAGAGCGCTAGCACTACGTATGAAGAGCCACGTAATTTCATACCACTCTTAAGATTACTTCTTTCGCTAACAGCTAACTGTCGTATTTAAGCGAAACCGTTTTGATCCTGGTAAAAAACTCCATCGCAATTCGGCCCTGTTCGCGATAGGTTTCACTACTCGAGTTTTTTATGCCGCCAAACGGAGCATTGAGTGCCACTCCGGTGGTGGGCTGATTTACCTTAATCATTCCGGCTTCAATTGATTGAATAAATCGCTCGGCGTGATTAAGGTTACGAGTACAAATAGAGGCTGAGAGGCCATATTCAATGTCATTGGCAATCGCGATTGCTTCATCAAGATTGCTCGCTTTAATGATTGACAGAACAGGACCAAAAATCTCTTCCTGGGCGATCCGCATACTTGGATCTACCGAGGTAAAAACAGTTGGTTCAAGGAAGTATCCCTGGTCATAACCGTCTCCTGTGAGCTTATGACCACCGTATAGCAACTCCGCTCCCTCTTCTTTACCAATCTCGATATAACTCAATATAGAGCTCAGTTGATGTTCGTCAGCAACAGGGCCCATTTGTACGCCAGGTTTACGACCGTCTCCAATTGAGAGTTTTTTCGTGGCCTCAACAAGTTTGTTACTGAACTGGTCCATTACTTCGTTGAGCACAATCGCTCTGCTGGTGCCAGTGCAAGCTTGACCGCTTAGGCCGAACGCCCCTTGAATTGTGCAGGAGACCGCCAGGTCCAAGTTGGCGTCCTCCAGAACGATGATCGGATTTTTGCCTCCCATCTCGAGCTGCGTCCGACAAGTGGTCCGGGCTTGATGCTGAATGTGGTCTCCAACGCTATACGAACCTGTAAAAGTGACAGCCGCGATCGACTCATTTGTAACTAACTCTTCACCGACGATGCTCGCTGGACCAGTAACTACGTTGATAACATTTTCAGGCAATCCGGCTTCAAGCAAGATCTCGGCAAGTTTTAATCCCGTAAGAGGGGTTATAGAAGCGGGTTTGAAGACCACGGAGTTTCCCGCAGCCAGCGCTGGAGCAATTTTTCGGGCCGGGATCGCCAGCGGAAAATTCCATGGCGTGATTACCGAAACTACTCCAAGTGGAAGTCTTAAGGTATACAGGAATGTCGATGGCTCATCTGCTGGTAATGTCTCACCAGCAAGTAGATAAGCTTGGCCGGCGTAGAAACGAAAGTTTGCTGCTGATCGCTTAACTTCAGCCGCACTCTCAGTTAAAGTTTTGCCTTCCTCTCGAGTGAGAATCTCGGCTAGCTCAGATGCACGCTCCTCCATTAACCGCGCAGCTCGTTCAAGTATCTCGGATCGTTTGGCCGGCGGAGTTCTGGCCCACGAGGGTTGAGCTCTCCGAGCAGCCTCGATCGCTTGTTCTGTTTCTTGAAGAGTACCTTGTTGAAAATAGCCAAGCACATCAGAGGTGTCAGCAGGATTTATGCTGCTGAAGGTCTTCCCGCTACTCGATTCAACCCACCTACCGTCAATCAGGTTTTTATAAGTCTTGACTTCATCCATACTGAGTTCTGGCTCCGGATTGTGTGACATCAAAGCGCTTTACGAATTAGTCAGTGGGAATTTAGAAACCGATGATGATCGGTTGAGTAAGGCGCGCAATTGACTTGATGAGGCTCATCGCTGCCAGGCGTCCCGTCTTAGGGTTATCGGG
>DASROI010000473.1:0-18907 GCA_035646955.1 Pyrinomonadaceae bacterium | reverse complement strand
ATCATGGGTACGACCCCATTTATGTCGCCGGAACAAACTCGAGGGTTGAAGACTGATGCTCGAACAGATATTTGGAGTCTGGGTGCAGTGTTATATGAGATGGTGACCGGTAAGGCCGCTTTCTGTGGCGCGACACCGAGTGACGTCGTGGCGTCCGTACTCGAACGCGAACCACCTGCAATCAGCGAGGTTATTGACTCCGCACCATTGGAATTGCAAAGAATCATTAAAAAAGCGCTAAGGAAAAATCGGGATGAGCGTTACCAGTCTGCGAAAGAGCTCCAGTCTGACTTAAAGGCTCTAAAACACGACCTGTCGAGCGGTCCAGCGACAGTTACCTCAGACGGTAAGATCAGTAGGGAATCCAACTCTCGAAAGTTTGCGATTGCGGCAATACCGGCGATTCTTCTTCTGGGCGTCCTGGTGTTTGTTGTTTACAAGTTTGCTGGTTCGAAAGTAGTGCCTTCTGATAAGCCGGTCGAGGTCAGCGCCACAACGCAGTTAACGACGTGGCCCGGTCTCGACCTTGAACCAAGCCTTTCACCAGATGGGAACTCTGTAGCTTACTCATCAGATCACCTTGGAAATATTGAAATTTTTGTACAGCCTTTGACACCGGGTGCACGTGAGCTCCAGCTCACCAGCGATGGTCAGCAAAATTTTCAGCCAGCCTGGTCTCCTGACGGAAAGTTCATAGCATTTCACTCTAAACACCGTGGAGGTATCTTTGTAGTTCCGGCATCTGGCGGAGCTTCGCGACAAATTACAGAATCGGGCTCACACCCAATTTGGTCGCCTGATGGCGCAAGCATTCTCTTTCAATCCGAGGACGTCAACGACCTGAACGCCAGTTCATTGGAGGCTGCACTGCCTCCTTCGGTCTTGCGTATCGTTCCCGCAGCAGGCGGCGAAGTGAAAACTCTTACGGAGGTTGGCATTCCAGCTGGCGGACATGGAGATGCATCGTTTTCCCCGGACGGTAAACGAATCGTATTTGTTGCAAACGACGGCGCAACGGCAGCACTTTGGAGTATTTCGTCCACTGGAGGCGACTTGCATCAAGTCCTCCCAGTCTCGCTTTGGGTTTACAGCCCAATTTACGCACCTGATGGTGAACATATTTATTACGGGGGAATCTCTGAAAGCGGAGCGTTCATACTCTATCGACTGGCTGTGTCTAAGACTGATGGAACGGGAATAGGAGAGCCCTATGCGGTGATGAACGGTGGACTGGGTCGCATAAAGAATCTCAGCATATCCGCGAATGGGAAAAGAGTGGTCTATAGTGCGCCAACCATGAGAGGGAATATCTCATCGGTATCACTCTCCAGCCCTTCAATGACCCCGTTTGGAGCACCCGCCAAGCTCACCAATGACACAAGTATGCGTAAGGGTCTTGCACGTTTCTCACCTAACGGGGAAAAGATCGCATTTGTGGAATTTCGTGGTGGTACTAATCAGGACATTTGGATGATTGATGCGGATGGCAAGAACCAGGTGCAGTTGACCGCCGATCCATCTGTCGATTGGTCACCGAGTTGGTTACCCGATAATGAGCAGGTTGCCTTCCAATCCAATCGTGGCGGAAAAGGGGCAATATGGAGCGTATCAATTCGCACTGGAAAGGAGCACCTTCTAGCCGATCCGGATCAGAATGTTGGTTGGCCATCCGTTTCGCCCGACGGACGTGAATTTGTTTTTAATTCGAATAAGAGTGGCACAACAAATCTCTGGCTGATCTCCAATGGGGGCGGCACTCCCAGGCAGGTGACGTTCGATAACGAGCTGATGGGATTTGCCTGTTGGTCGCGAGACGGAAAATTTTTGGCGTTTGAGACAAAACGTGGATCGAGCCAACAAGTCACAGTGATGTCTTCGGCTGGTGGCCCAACTACGCAGCTAACTACCGAGCGCGGTTTAAGCTGGCCGTTTAGCTGGTCACCTGATGACGATAAGATTGCTTTTGCCGGGTTTCGCAATGATTTCTGGAACGTTTATTGGATTTCGCGTTCAACAAAAGAGCAGAAGCAACTCACGAACTACAACAAGATGAATGCATTTGTTCGCTATCCTGAGTGGGATCCGGCTGGGAAAAGAATTATCTACGAGTATTCCGAGTCCGTCGGCAATATCTGGTTGATGGATCTGAAGTAAACACCGCGGCAGCGTGTGGATCCTTCAAGTCCTTTCTATTAACAAGCGCACCTAACGCGCAGCTCGCCAATCCCACACCGCGGCAGCGTGTGGATCCTTCAAGTCCTTTCTACTAACAAGCACTCCTAACGCGAATCCCACACCGCGGCAGCGTGTGGATCCTTCAAGTCCTTTCTACTAAAACCCCGCGAATCTCCTCCGCGCGCGAAGCGCGCCGGCCGGGGGGAGACAGGTTCTAGTAGACAGGACTTGAAAGAATCCACACGCTGCCGCGATGTGGGATTGTGGCACTTGGAGAGGGTTTGGTTGAAATTAGATTTGTTAACGATTTGTCTGCCAAGTCACCGCCAGTCGGGTGGGGTAAGACTGGTGGGCCTGTAATCGCTTTCACCGGCCGGAAGTGGTTTCAGGTTCGAGTGATCAGGAATGTGTCTCGACACCATCTCACGAAACTTGTACTCCTGATCCTTGCTTGCGAAGGCACGTTTTGGCACTGCCGTCATCATTCTGAGGTCGGTTCCGTAGATCAGAAGATACATGTCGGTACCTTCCAATACTTTGGTGTACAAACTCCAGGCGAGTTTTGAATCAATCTGTGAAGTCTTAACTCGAATGCACTCATCGGAGAATGTAACCTCGTACTTGTCGCGAAATTTTCCATCGCCGCGAAAATAGGTACGGGGCATCTTAATCAGCACGTTGTAAAACAACATCCCTTCGAACAAGCCAACAAAAAGAATCATCGTCCATAAAGGAATGAAGTCAATCGCCAGCGCGCTGAACATCAAGGCTCCAACTAAGAGCAGCACACCAAAAAGTATGAGTCTCAACAGTATGTTGGGCTTACTGAAGAATAAGAGGCGACTGGCAGACAGATATTCCGCTTCAGTGTATTGGTATTCAATTTTTACGTCGTCGTTCATTGAAGTCTATTAGCGCCCGCAATTGTCTTAGCACGACGCAACGGCGAAGTGCTATTCTTCACTACCAAATTTACTCAGTTTAGTTCGGAAGTAACAAGGCTTAATTACCAAATACATTTATTTGGATTCTAGTTTCAGACCCAGGAGACTCATGAACCGTTCCACGCCCAAGCGTCATAGAACTCTTGCTCTTTTCCTATTGCTTGCTTTGACGTCGTCGCTCTTTGCCCAATCACGTAAGAATACTGAGGCGCTGCCTAAACTCTTATCGGTGCGTGAACAGCAAACAATACGAGAAGCATGGTTGAAGAAGCGGCTCGACACGATGCTCTTACCAATGATGCGACAACAAAAGATCGAAATGTGGATTGTCGTTAACGAAGAGTTTCATCCTGATCCAGTGACCGCTCACATTGCGCCTCCGCTTCCCTATCAGGGCCGGCGCGACTTTTTTATCTTCGCCGATCGCGGTGGAGACAAACTTGATCGAATAGCCCTGGTCCGTTACCCCGAGGAACACTTGAAATATTTCTTTGAGATCGTCAATCCCCCCGGTCGAGAAATTGCCTCGACATTACGCAAGCTTGTCGAAGAACGAAATCCAAAAACGATTGCGCTAAACATGGGAGGGACCCGGGGCGCAACAACAGGTCTGACTCAGGATGCGTTCAAGTTTTTGACGGACACACTCGGACCGGAATCTGCCTCGAAGTTTGTCTCGGCTGCCCCGCTGATCGTCGAGTACATGGATACTCGGCTGCCGGAAGAACTCGAGCACTATCGAACCGCTGTAGCTTTAACTGACATCCTCACTCAGCGTGCATTCTCAAATGAAGTTATCACTCCAGGTAAGACCACCGTCGGTGATGTGCGCTGGTGGTTCTTGCAGCAGATCAATAACGCCGGCCTTGACACATGGTTTCAACCCGATTTGCGGATTCAGCGCCAAAATCAGGAGACAGGTAAGACCCAACAGTTTCTTAGCGTGGCTGAAGAGTCGACGGTCATCCAACGAGGCGACGTGATTCATATCGATTGCGGATTGAATTACATGGGGCTGAGTACTGATTGGCAGAAAATGGGTTACGTGTTGCGCACGGGCGAAAAAGATGCTCCCGCGGGACTGAAGAACGCGCTCGCAAATACCAATAAGCTGCAAGACGCGTTATTCACTCATATTAAAATCGGCGCCAAAGGTTTTGAGGTTTACGATGCAACAATGGCTGATATGAAAGCCGCGGGCCTCGAGGCGATGATCTATTCTCATTCAGTTGGCACTCAAGGTCATGCCCTCGGTGCGAGCATTGATTTTCGACGGCCGGTGGCTGGCGCTCCCGCCGAACCTCCCTTTCGTGAATGGTCGTATACCTCCATCGAACTCAACACCAGCACCGCAGTACCAGAATGGGGCGGACAGAAGGTAACTATGATGATGGAGGATGACGCTTATCTGACGAAAGATGGGATGAAATGGTTTCGTCCACGCCAAACGAGTTTTTACTTGATTCGTTGATTTTAGAAATTATATAGCTCACTCAATGAGACAGCATCGCAGACGTTAGAGTACCGCGAGCGCAGCGACCGGATGGTACACTCAACAGATGATCGTCAGGATTCATGCGCCAGATTGCGTGTACCATCCGGTCGCCGCGCTCGCGGTACTCTAACGATCTCACTGATCGATTAGCGCTTTGTATTATTGAACCTGTTCGCACCACTTGTGAGATCAAAATCTTGACGACAAACAGGACCGCTCAGTCAAACGATGGTTTAGAGTTAGTTTTAATAAGCGTCATAATTCTCTTTTTGGAACTCGCCTGTATCAGGTGGTTTCCAGCCCACGTCCTCTATCTCACGTTCTTTACCAATGTTGTTCTGCTCGCAAGCTTCCTCGGTATGTCAGTTGGCTGTTTAGCAGCGAGTAGAAAACGTAGCTACCTGATTTTCACTCCACTGCTCCTACTCGTAGCGCTGGTTGCCGCTCAGGCGATCGAGTATACGAGCGGCGCCTTAATGCAGTACGTGGATGTCGGCAACCAGGCCTCGCCGCAGCAGGTCTATTTCGGCACCGAATATCACAGTCAGGATCTTTCGCACTACGCGATTCCAGTTGAGGTGCTCTGCGGTTTCTTTTTCACCATCATTGCCCTCGCTTTTCTCGGTCCGGGTCAAGAGCTCGGTCGCGCCTTACAACGCTGGCCCAATCGAGTGCAAGCGTACACGCTAAACATCATTGGAAGCATCGTGGGAATTGTGCTATTCGCGGCGTGTTCGTGGCTTGAACTACCGTCATTCTGGTGGTTTCTCCTCGTCGCGTGCGGGTTGGCTTATTTCTATTTCTGGTCGCCTCGTACGAGGTTGGAGAAGAGGCTACCCATAAACGTTGCAACGGCCGTCTCCTTAATATTGGTAGTGTGGCTTTCGGCGTGGACACCTAACAATCTAAACAGTAAAAATTCGGGCACTGCTAAACAGTTTTGGTCGCCCTACTACCGAATTGATTTCAATGAGCCCGATCTCTCACTCTCGGTGAATCTCATCTACCACCAGCAAATGGTCTCGCGCAACGAACCTTTCCCGGCTTACGCCTTACCTCACCTGATGAATCGCGACTCAGGTGGGCCACCTTTTGAGAATGTTTTAATTATCGGCGCTGGTTCTGGTAATGATGTTAGCCGGGCCTTGCAGTGGGGCGCGAAACACATCGACGCGGTCGAGATTGATCCCGCAATCTACCGGCTGGGAAAAGCGTTCCACCCGGATCATCCGTATCAGGATAGTAGAGTTGAAATTCACCTCGACGACGGGCGCAACTTTCTTCGCTCGACTAATCGGAAGTACGACTTGATCGTTTACGCATTGGTCGACTCGCTGGTTCTACATAGCGGGTACAGCAACATTCGACTGGAGAGTTTTCTCTTCACTACTCAAACATTCGCGGATGTGCAACGACATCTGAAGCCCAACGGAACCTTTGTCATCTATAACTATTTTCGCCAGGGCTGGCTGGTGGCTCGCTTGCAAAAAGGACTCGAGGAAGTTTTTGGTTCAGGCAATACCGCTATTTTAACCCTGCCGTACCGGAAAGTTGTCGAGGCTGACAAAGCGACGTTTGGTGATTTCACAATATTCTTTGCAGGCTCTACTAGTCGATTGCGAAATGCTTTCAACTCTCAGCCTGAGTATCTACTGCGCCGCGATCAGTCACCCGGTCCAGAATCACCAAACGGATTTCAGGCTGTTGAAGGCGATGCGTCGGGTGCGAGCAATTGGCAACATTTTGGTCTCGCAACTGTGCTGCCACCGAATGAGAATTTGCGCACGGCCAGCGACGACTGGCCCTTTCTCTACTTGCGGAAGCCAATGATTCCAACATTGAGCTGGCGGGGGATGGTAATCATGGGAGCTCTCGCTCTGGTGCTTATCTATCTGTTCATTCCGCGCACTGAAACAGCGAGCCTTGACGCTCACGGAGATAGCCGAACACTCAGTTTGCAGCTTTTTTTCCTTGGCGCCGGTTTTATGCTTGTCGAAACAAAGGCCGTTGTAACAATGGCCCTATTATTCGGCAGCACCTGGATTGTTAACTCCGTGGTGTTCTTTGCTGTGCTGGTGATGATCCTGCTGGCGAACTATTGGATGCTAAAGTTTAATCCGGTTCGCTTATGGCCCTACTACCTCGGATTGTTTATAGCGCTCCTCGCAAATACTTTAGTGCCGTTGGATTTCTTTTTAGGAAAAGCGCGCGTAGTTCAGGTAGCTGGTTCATGTACCCTAGTGTTTGCTCCCATCTTTTTTGCCGCGGTGATTTTTGCTGGAGCATTTCGCAGGACCGCGAAACCGGATCGAGCGCTTGGCATCAATATCGCAGGCGCAATGTTAGGAGGATTGGCCGAGTATAGTTCTATGCTTCTCGGCTTTCAGTACCTGGTGGCTGTGGCGATTATCTTCTACGCAATTTCCGTTATTGGTCTTCGCCGGGCGACCGGTACAGCACCGCGAGTGCAGCAACCGGATGCCGCGCTCAATACGCTCTGATTCTCACCCCTGGTTGAGTGCGGCCTCAGGAGCGCGACTAATACGGAACCGCCAGCGAAACGACCGGATGCCACACTCAACAAACCCACCTTGAGAATCACAACTTCAAATTGACTGTGAGATCCGGTCGCTTCGCTCGCGGTACTCTAATGAGGGGTCTTTCACATTGGGAATCATCATTCTAGGGCCCGCACCATCACAATCTCTTTTCCAAATGAAAAATGATCAATGACCGATGATCAATGAGAAATAAGAGGTCATTTGTAACAGCAGATCGTCCCTATCTATTTTCATGGTGATGTTGAGGACCAATCGTGACCTCTCACCTTCAGATCGCGATCCGACCGGTAACTAAATCCGATTTTTTTCCAAGGTCCTTCCGTGTTGACCGAACAACATTCGCACGCTGACATAACCCAGGGCCAGGATGACGCCGAAGACCAGCGTCACCGAAAACGCACGAGTGTTCGAGAAGGGGTGAAGCAACCCGCCGGCAATATAGAACAATCGGGTTGGCATGATTAGAACGTCCCAACTATTCCAACGCAGAAACCTGCCAAGATAGATCGCAAAGCCACTGAGCATCAGTGAGACGAGCGCAAACATCCAACCAACCACCGGACTAAAACTCCTGGCAACTATTGATTGAACATCGATCAATGATAGATAGCCCATCAGTAAGCCGGTTCCAGCACACGAAAGGAGCAATGCAAGATCGTACCAGGCCGGAGCGTGATTCGCTCGCGTCAGGTGGAGTATGTCAGTGAGTATGTACGGAGCGTTTGGCAGAAACAGTAGCCATAGTGCAAAGACTATCAACTTGATCGTCCAGTGAAATCGAAAATGCTGTGCCATGAGCAGCACCGTACTGAGGAAAACCGGGATCGAGGCGAGGAAAAGATTTGCGATCAGAAATCGATAGTAACCAGATCCGGTTCTTTCGATGCGCACCGCAATCATGCAAACGCACCAGCAAACCAGTGTGCCTACGACGAACAGTCTTTTTAGATCGATGATTCTTAATATTTCATTCATTGCAGCACCTTGAATCATTTCGTCAACAAGAACGTTGTGAGAATAGTTGGAACGATCTGCATGGGCACGTTGTCCCAACCACGCGGTGAAAACGCTTCGACCAGCGTGCAAACTAATGCAATCGCGGGGATCGCAACTGCCGAACGAAGGCCAAAATGAAGTTCCGGAGTAATGGCGACGGCAATCACCAGCGCCAGTGAAGACGCTACGAGCACCGCGCAAGATCCTTCGAACGTTTTCGTGACCATCGCCCGACCGGAGTGTCTAACATAAGGATGCGAACCCCAGCGAGTACCGGCAGGTTCTCCAGCAGCATCCCCCAACCCGCCAACCAAATACCCTACGACTGAGAGTGGACCAAAGAAAATATTGCTGACCATACCGCCGATCAAAGTCGCGAAGTAAGGAATGATGATGTATCGCGTTCGATATGGTCGATCCTGCTCGCGCGCAAGAGCCTGATACCTGGCGCTGGATGGACCAAGAAGAAGCGCGTGACCCACCACGAGTGACACCATCGCGCCAAAGACACAGACGCCACGGAATCCACCAAGTCCATTGACCAAAACGGCCGAAGTGAAAATCAGCACATGAAAGACTTTGCGGGTATACCCAGCCCGCACTCCGCGCCTCCTGAGGTGAGCGGCCCAACTGAGACACAGATACGATGAGACGAGACAAAGGGTGGCGCCTGTTACCACGACGGCCGGACCTGTCAAATTAGATAGACTGTCTATTGCCATAATGCACTTTGCGTTACCAAGTTCTTTTTACCACTCGAGGAGAGTAGGCGTCAACTTAAATTCCGCGACGGGAACCCGTTCGATCCCGCGGAAATTGCCCGAGGGATGAGATTAGAGGTGTTTAGAAAATGCATCGAGCGGTCACCAGTTTCCCGGCGACCGCTCGAATTAAAAGGTTCAAGAACTGTTATGAGAGCTCGCGGATTGTATCCGGCTCGTAACGAAAAATACGTCCGAGCCTGTAGCCAGTAAGGGAAACCTTGTGTCCAACCAGACGCTTTGTAACCGGATCGGAAAAGGGATTTCCGCCTATCGCCTGAAGCCGCAACTGCTCACCGGAATCCGTAGTTAAAACAACCCCTTCATGCTCACTGCCCGTGCCTCTGAGCACGACGTGGGTTTCGACGAAGCCTGCAACTTTCTCGGGCCTGGCATTACTCATAAACCACCCTATCGTTAAGCCGTAACCAAAACCTGCGTGCGTAAAACTTCCCCGTCGCGGTTCGTTTCGACCTTTACCATACGCGCGTCGACGACCCTTTCAGTCTTTCTTCGCGCCGTCCAATAATACTGAAACGTTTCTCCCACAGCAATGGAAAGCGCCTCAACTGTTCCCACGGTTCCTCCGGCCGCAACCGCGTCGGAGACCCCAACATTTTCCTGCGGAACGGTGGAGGTTACTCTTTGGATCAGTGGACGGAAATCGGTCTGGAAATCGTCGCTTCCGCCTCCGAAGACCTCGTTCAGGGCACGCTGGGCGACCCCCGCGATCTGCGAGTCTTGCTCAGAACTTAACGCTTCATCTACAGCTTCACGCTTCGGCAAAGTTCTACGCAATTCTGTTCCCATTACACGTCGGAATAGTCGCCGCCTGCGCCGTTCAAAAGCAAGACTTGCCACTGCCGCCGTTTCCACGGTCGGGTCACTCCCGGCCTCTGCAGCGATTTCGCCAGCTGCTATTACAGGATGGATTGAAGGATCACCGAGCAACTGAAACTGTAACAGAGTTTTCTCATCACTGATGTCAGGGTTTCTGCCTTGCTGATTAATCCAACGAACGAACTCCTGTTTCGCGTCGAGCAATGCTCGACCCGTTGAAGCACCTTCCATCACATAACGCATGAAGGATGCGACGATCCAATCTGCACAAAGCATGGTTGAAACACCCACCCATGCGATAGTAGTTGACCCAACAAACCCGAAGGCACCCTGTCGCAAGTAAGTGCTTGGAATTGGAGCGTCACCTTTTTTTTCGAATTTGACCCCAGGGTGGCTCGGATCGAATAGGGCGGCTCCATAACAACACATTGCTCCAATTACTGTTCCTACTGCTGTCTTACCAGTAAGCGCATTGCTGGTAATCACCTCTGGGTACTGGTTACCCTTTTGGCCGTAGAACGTGGTGTCGAGAGGCGCCCCGTGACATTTGATCACATGAAAACGATGATCGTAGGAGTTACTCAGTATCGGCGGCGTTACAGTGTTGTTATAAAGACTGGGAGGCGCGATCATCATTCTGCCCGCGCGCGACAAATAAGAGGCAACCGCTTCCCCAGCGTCTCGCCATGAGTCACAGCAGACCATCAGGTCTTTATCGTACTCAGCAGCTGCGTTGCCCCTCCATGAACACGCAATCTCTAAATAGTCGAGAAGCCAGGCTATATCGGTTGCCTTGCCAGGAAGATCAGGGATGCGTCCGACAACTCGGTCGGGAATTAGATAGCTCTCGCGCTTCTTGGCTGAAAATGGTTTGGAACAGGAATATGGATTATCGGTTGGAACTACCTCGTCATCGTCGCCATTGCTCGGTTGTAAAGACGGGTTGGGAACTTTGAAATAAGGAACTACGTCGTCGGCTCCAAGTATAACGAGATAGTCGGGTGAGATAGAGTTGTAAAGCAAGTCTATCAATCGTTTACATCGAACCGCTGACACTTTTCCTTCAATAGGTTTGAGTCCGTACGGCTCAACTGATGCGGCATCATCGAGAAAAACAAGAAGTGTATTGATACCTCGAGAATCATCACACTCTTTGAGCTTGGCAATGGCACTCTCGATTTTTTCGACGCCATCTGCGCCGTAGTTATCCTCGAGTCGTTTTCGTATCGTCACAATCAATTTTGTAGTTTTCATTACTAGAAGACTCCTTTGTTGAGGTGTGAGAAAGAGAAGCCATGGACTCCAGTCACTTCACAGAAGATTTACAACGGTTGAAGTTAAGACTGAGGCGGTTGGCTCCCAAAAAGGGCTCTTATGCTAGACCAGCTTGGTCTAAGTGAAACGACCCAAACAGTAGACTTATTGAATCAATAGTTGGGGCGTGAGAAAGCAATTTCAGGCAACCAATGGGCTTACAGTTAGCGAGGCGCGAGTTCAGGATCGGCGTGACTCTAGGTCATATAAGGCTTTAGGTCAAGATTTTCGATTGTTTGATAGCGGTGAGCCTTAAGAGAATCGTTTGCAAACAGCAGTCCTCACTTATTAGTAATGGACCAGGGCAAGTCTCTTTGCTCTCCTATTTGGAGTCAACTATTGTCTGGGGTGGGCGGAAGTGTTCGGGTCGATGATCACGCAAATAGACCATGATCGTTCGCAGAAACTCGATGACCAGGATTCCCTCCTGGTTAAGACCGGACGTTCGTAACTTCACGATACCCATGTTGGGTCGCGAACCTGACGCTCTGGTCTCGAGGACCTCACTCCGCGCATATAGAGTGTCGCCTTCAAACACAGGCGCTGGAAGTCGTACCTCGTCCCAACCGAGATTGATAGCGTTCAACGAAACATCAGAGACTGACAGTCCCGTCACGAGCGCAAGTGTAAAAGTTGAGTCGACTAAGGGACGCTTGAATTCTGTCCGAGCAGCGTAGGCGGCGTCGAAGTGTATCGGATTGGTATTGACGGTTAACAAAGTGAACCAGATGTTGTCAGCTTGCGTTACTGTACGTCCAAGCGGATGTTCGAAAACGTCACCCGGTTCAAAATCCTCAAACACTCGTCCCTGCCATCCAGGTTTGATCACCATGTCACTTTTCTCCTTTGCGCTGGAGGGGCTTTGCACAAACTCTAATCCTGGTGAGGGTAAAGCAATGAGCAAAGTATTATCAGGGAAGCGACCGGGCCAGTACAGTACCGCGAGCGCAGCGACCCGCCCAGTACAGTACCGCGAGCTCAGCGACCGGATGATACAGTTACCGTCCCGATCTTTTAGAATCCAGGCCTAACATCGAGCGTACCATCCGGTCGCTGCGCTCGCGGTACTGTATTGTTGGTACGTTAAGTTTACGACCGACGGAGTGGCGTCGATTGCTTCGCGAACACACAAGCCCCAAATGTTTTCCAACTCGACCGATAATAGGTCGATTTTATTGGCCCACTGTTAGTGGTCTAGCGCACCGGAGTTCGTTCTTTGCGGCGATACGTTCCGAACACCAGATCAAATAAAGGAGAGGTAACACCAAAACGTTGCTCGGGAGTCTTGTAGTGATGCAGCAGGTGGTACTTTCTGAGGTATCGCAGAGTCCCGAGACGGCTCTGTCCGTGATGACATTGAAAGTGAAGCCACTCGTAGAAGAAATAACCGGCGGACATTCCAATGAAGAGAAACGATGCCGCCGCCCAGGACCCCGTAATTATCCATGCTACCAACCAGTACACAACGGCAAGAGGAACGCTCAGGAACAGGCTTGCAAATATTCGATTCGTCGCTGTCGGATTCTCATGATGAGACATATGCACCTGGTAAAGGAGCTTGCGGCCTAAGTTAGATTGAGCGTTATAGTGGAAGAGGAAACGGTGCAAACCGTACTCGATCAAACTCCAGCTGAAGATGCCGGACACCAATAATGTGAGTATGCTGAGCTTTGAAAGGCCTTGACCGGCAGCAAGGTAGCTAAGACATAATGCGACCGTGGTATAGACAAATAGCGGAGTAAACTTCCTCCAATGCGCGACTTTCACATCGTTACCTCTCCCGCTCAAATTCCTGACGGAAGTAAGCTAGCCTTAGGATTAAGTAGCCACGCTATTAAGTTGCCCGGCAAAAGTGCTTCAACACCAACCGGATGGATGTTCAACAAAGAGTCGCAACTGCGCCGGCGCAATATTTTTGTTGCTTCCCTATCTCCACTGCACAACCTCTTCTGCCAGACCGCGCGCGTCCTCGCGGGCTAAGTTGGCTTGAGTTCAGAGTTGGCCCGTGCGGACACGCGCGGTCCGGGAGAAGAGGTCGAGTGGGACAAAGAAAGCCCATTTGAAGCTCGCAGTTAATGTTAATGTTTGTCGGCAAATATTAACTCACAACCGGCGAGACTGCGCCATGGGAGAAATTTACGATCAATTTGAATTGGAACTAGCCAGCCTGGGGCGGAAGTACGCCCGTCAGCCACGCCGGCAGATGCTCCGCCTGTTCCTACTGGCCCTCGAACGAGAGGAGATAGTATCAGTTGGCTACCGCGAAGAGATGATTGCTGGACGGCTCGATACGATGAATATCCCGGAGCAAGAGCGCGAGATCATTCGTCACGCATTGCTTTGGATCTGGAAGGACGAAGAGATGCACGCGATCTACATTCGTGGCGCAATCTTTAAGGTCGGAGCCTTCTCGCTACGGGCCCGCGCTTTGCTGCGACAACTCGCCGGCGCACTTGGCGGCTGGTCAACTTCGGTCCGCCAACACGTTCGCTGGTCCGACGCCCCTCTCTCACGCGCGTTGGCGACCCTTCTCACGTGGACGGGATCGATTACTGGAAAGGTCCCTGCTGACGTCAGGCAACACCTTCGCTATCGCTCCTTTCGTGACTTCTGTCTCTTTAATGTCGATGCGGAGAAGACAGCATGGCTATGCTGGCAACGCTTGATCGAATTGACGAGTGGCCAACCATTCATGTTGCCATCGTTGATAGAAGATTTTGGCCGCATTAAAGAGGATGAAGATCGTCACAGGCAAATATTTGAGATCCTCGCAAGCGCGCTCAACGATAACGACCAACTCGTACCAGAAGAAACAGCCGATACGCTCGCGCAAAAGATACGCTCAGTAGGCGAAGCCTTTCTGCCACGTGCGCTTCGCCGCGCAGTTGCCGAGAATCCTCTTGGCAGCGGCGGCCGCGTCAGGATGGTTCAGGGCAGAACCCTCGAGGAAAAGGGATCGCTATTCAAAGAACTGCTTGTTAGTTGCCTCAAGGACGAATTATTGGAACGTTCGGCGAAACTAAATAAACCGTTGAACGAATTTCGAGTCGCGATCAAACCCGCTTTCATGCTCGGGTATGATCGCCATGATCAATCAATGATTACTGACCGGGAATTATTGATTGAGCTGGGACTCTTTCTCCAGGAGTGCGGATGCAAAGACGTTGCCGTTGTCGAAGGTCGTAACTTGTATGATCAGTTCTATGACAATCGTTCCGTACTGAGCGTCGCTAAATACTTCGACATCTCTTCACCTCATTTTCGCGTCGTCGACTTAACCGACGAACAGGTGCCACACTCATATTTTCGCGGCATGGCCCAGTACACTGTAGGTAAAACCTGGAAAGACGCCGACTTCCGTATCTCTATTGCAAAGATGCGAAGCCATCCAGTCGAGTCGGTTCATCTTACAATTGCGAATCTCGAGGGCATTGGAAGTCGTTGCGATCAGTTCCTTTTCGCTGAACGCCAGGCCGAGCGAGAAACCGCCACGATGATGTTAATGGACGAATTCCCTCCTCACCTTTCTATTCTTGATGCATACGAACAGGCCGCCGATGGGTTAGTTGGAGTCATGGGTTGCACGCGGCCGGTCACTCCGCTCCGGTTTTATGCGGGAAGAGATGCGTTAGCAGTCGACATGGTAGCCAGCCGACACATGGGATTAAATGATCCTCGAGACTCATCAACGCTGCGGGCTGCATGTCATTGGTTTGGCGATCCGGAGTCTACGATACAGATTGATGGGCCAGACGAGCCGCTGCCAGGTTGGCGCAGCCCGTACTACAGTGAATTCTCCACGATGCTCAGCTTTGTGGCGTTACCTGTGTACGTGCTCGGTAGTGGACGCGGGAGCCTCTTTGTTCCGGAAATGGACCACAACGCATTTCCTCCGCTCCGGCCCGAAAGTCTTCCGCTGAGATTGGGCCGCTACGGTATCCAAAACCTACTCGGATTGCGCCACCGTAAATGACGCAAAGCGTAATCATTATCGGCGCCGGCATGGGCGGGTTAACTGCAGCACTACGGCTGGCCCAACGGGGATTAAGTGTACGAATAATCGAAGCTCGTCCCGAGTCCGGGGGACTTGCGTCCGCTTTTGCAGCTGGCGAATTTGTTTTTGATGCTGGGCCATACATCCTGCTCGACCGGCCTGGACTGGAGTGGGCTTTTCATTCATTAGGTCTCGACCTATCCGAGCATCTGACGCTGCGACCGATCGACGATGTCTATGTAGTGCACTCGGCCCAGGCGGCTGACGTTCATTTTTATGCTGATGAGAAGAGAACAGCGGATGGCATCGACGCTGAATGGCCGGGAAGCGGAAAGAGTTATGAACGGTTTGTATCCGAAATGCGGGACGTGCATGAACGGCTCAGTCCGCTGTTACATGTTTCACGTCCGGGGCCGGCCGATCTTTTCCGTAATCGAGCTTTGACGGGAGTACCCTTTCTACTCAAATCGCTAGGCACAATTCTAGCTCGTGCCAACCTTCCCCAGGCGGTCGTCGAGGCTATCGCTATCTGGACGCAAATTGCCGGGCAGCCGATCGACGAAGCACCGAGTCCGATGGCATTTGTGCCTGCACTCATTCATTCAGTTGGACCGTTCTACCCGGTTGAAGGAATTGGAAGCATTCCCCGGGTGTTGACACGATTAGCAGCGAACGCCGGGGTGGACTTTCAGTATGGCACCACAGTTCGATCTATCGTCTGTGAGCGGGGACGAGTAACCGGAGTGGAAACTAATCACGGCGAGTTTGTGGCGGCAAAAGCTGTGATCTCTAACTACAACGGCATTGGTACCTATCTCGAAATACTGGGCGATACTCCGACAGCGACGAAAGAGAAGCTCGATAAACTTCCGCTGCAGTCACCGGGGGCTTGTGCCTACTTAGCGGTTCGCGGTGAAATCAAGCCTCCATATCTACGGTTTCAGCTGCCTGGAAATGGCGAACTTTGTCGACTCTTTGTCACACCAACCGTTGTTGTTCCCGAGTTGGAACAAGATGGTTGGTTACCCGCGCGTCTGATCAGCCCGATGAGACATGAGGTGGCCCAGGGTATGTCGGTAGCGGAGCAACGCGACTACCTTGATCGTCTGCTGGCTGAGAGTTGGTGGCAGAAGGGTCTCAAGGACGTTCGAGTTCTCGCCACACGCGTACCATCGGAATGGGGCAAACAATACAATCTCTACAAGGACAGTATGAATCCAGTGATGACTGCTGGTTTTATGCGTGCCGGGCGTTTGGCCCACAAGAGTCCTTACGCCCCCGGACTCTACCTTGCCGGGAGTTCCACGCATCCGGGACAGTGGGTTAGTTTCTGCGCCATCTCGGGAATCCTCGCCGCTGATGAACTGCTGGACGACATCAACTAGTGCTAACCACGACTCTCAAAAAGCTTTCATCTGGTCGTCAGTTGCGAGTTGCTCGTGTTGGTAGTGGTCCACCACTGGTTTTTCTGCATGGATATCCGGATAACTTGCAAATCTGGTCCGAGCTTGCGTTACGGCTTGCGGACCAATTTGAAGTCATCGCTTTTGACTGGCCCGGAATGGGATACAGCGAAGCGTCGCCAGGTGGTACGACACCACTCCATATGGCCGAGCGGCTGCGTACAATTCTTGATGAACTGGAGATTCAACGCGCGACTCTTGTCGGAATGGATATGGGAGGCCAACCGGCGCTGGTATTCGCGGCCAACTTTCCCGAGCGAATAGAGCGCCTGGTCGTCATGAACTCACTGGTCCTATGGGACGAGGAGACTTCATGGGAGATCCAAGTGTTGCGCAAATACGGCTGGAACCGCTTCATCATACGGAAATTGCCTCATATCGTTTTTTGGCGGGCAGAGAAAAGCTTTCTCCCACATCATCTCAACCTTCCTCCCGATCTAAGATCGGATATGTGGGAGAGCTTTTCACAAAACGACGTTCGCTTTTTCATTGCTCGTCTTTGTGCAGGTTACCAGGGAACGCTGATGCAGTTACCAGCTGCTTACCAGAAAATTACCTGTCCCACCCTCGTCCTTTGGGGAGAGCAAGATCAACATTTCCCACCAAATCACGCAAAGCGGCTCAACGCGTTGGTACCGGGTTCACATCTCGAAATAATACCCGGAGCGAAGCACTGGATGGCGTGGTATCTTGCCGACACGGTGGCCCAGTCAATCCGCACTTTCCTGGCGTGATCCGGTAAAGCTTTGGAGTGCGACGACCCGGCGGCGCTTTGTAAGATCGTTGAGCATAAACCCTTTCATTGATCTCTCACATGTATTGACACCAAAACTTCCTATAAAGTACGAATTTGAAACCTTATGGAAGCAATCATTCTTGTCGGCATTCAGGCGTCAGGAAAATCTTCGTTCTATAAAGAGCGATTCTTTGACACCCATGTTCGTATCAACCTGGACATGCTGAAGACAAAGCATCGTCAACAGGCATTGCTCGACGCTTGTCTTGCGAGTAAACAACCCTTCGTCGTTGACAACACCAATGCCACGGTAGAGAAGCGCTCATACTTTATCTCTGCTGCTCGAGCGGCCGGCTTTCGCGTGGTCGGCTACTATCTTCGCTCTGACTTAGATTCTGCTCTCTCCAGGAACGACGAACGTGGTCCACTCTCGCGCATTCCCAAAATTGGACTCCTGGGAACTTACAAGCAGATGCAATTGCCCGATCGTAAAGAAGGATTCGACGAACTCTATTATGTGCGGATTAGCGGTTATGGTGAGTTCGTCGTGGAGGAATGGCTAAATGAAGTTTGATGAACTCGATATGAAAATGCGGGTTTACGAAACTGCTCAGGACCATTGCGTACTGCCGGGGCTTTATATGGTCGCTCGGATTGATGGTCGGAATTTCACTCGATTGACCAAGGAGACGATCAAATTCAAAGCCCCTTTCGACGAGCGGTTTCGCGACCTGATGATCGCCACCACTGAACATTTGATGAATTGTGGGTTCAAGACAATTTTCGGCTACACGGAGTCGGATGAGATCTCCATTCTCTTTGATCCTGAGATCACAACATTCGATAGAAAAGTTAGAAAGTTCAACTCGGTTCTGGCCGGTGAAGCGAGCGCCAAGTTTGCACTACTCCTTGGCGAACATGCATGTTTCGACTGTCGCATCTCTGAGCTGCCAAACATAGATGTTGTGGTTGATTACTTTCGGTGGCGCAACGAAGATGCTCATCGAAATGCTTTGAATGCTCATTGCTACTGGGTGCTCAGAAACGAAGGCAAGACCGCGCAGCATGCAACAGAAGGCCTTCACAGACTCTCTAGTGCAGAAAAGAATGAGTTGTTGTGGCAACGAGGCATCAATTTCAACGAGCTACCTCTCTGGCAAAGACGCGGTGTCGGTCTCTACTGGGAAACGTTGCAAAAGCTGGCTAGAAATCGCTTGACCGGAGAAGAAGTGGAAGCCTCACGCCGCCGATTGAAGATTGATTTCGAACTACCAATGAAGGATGACTACAGCCTCTTCATCCGGAGCCTTATCGACGCTTCCTGATACCACCGACTTCAGTCGCGTGGTCCTTCAGCTTCCGCCTAGCCCAAACAGCAACCTCATCCCCTGATACCACCGACTTTAAGTCGCGTGGTCCTTCAGCTTCCGCCTAATCGGATCTGATTAGGTCGAAATTGATTTACCACGCAGCTGAAGCCGGTGGTGTCTGGCTCAAAATCGCGTGTGATGTTTTGAGATGTGTTGCCACTATAGGCTGTAACAAGTCTCTATAGGAAAGGACCATATCAATGAAACGAACTTTGTCTTTTGTTTTAACGGCAGCCGCAGTGCTGACCCTTGCAGCAC
>DASROI010000472.1:0-11820 GCA_035646955.1 Pyrinomonadaceae bacterium | reverse complement strand
CCGTTTTGCTCGCCTTCGGCTGTTTAAGAGTGAACGCTCAAGATACTTCGGCGGAAAACTGGTCGCAGTTTCGAGGCAATGCGCGACTGACCGGAGTCTCGAACTCGACCGTACCGGATTCATTGAAACAAATTTGGACCTATGATGCGGGTGACTCAATTGAGTCGTCAGCCGCAATTGTCGGTGGCACGGTTTTAATGGGTTCACAAAAAGGCGAACTGGTCTCTTTAAGCCTCGATAACGGACAGGTCTACTGGAAATACACGACTGGATCGCCAATAGGCGAGTCTTCTCCAGCCTACAGCGATGGTGTGGTCTACATCGGAGATCTCGGAGGCGTGCTACATGCGGTCAGTGCTCGCGACGGCAAGCGCCTCTGGACCTTCAAATCAGGTAATGAAATCAAGTCGTCACCAGTTGTCGCCGGTGACCGGGTCTTAATCGGTTCATACGACGAAAACCTTTATTGCCTTTCGACACGCAACGGATCAGTGTTGTGGAAAGTCAAAACTAATGGTCCAGTCCATTCAACGCCGAGTATCATGAACGGCATGGCGTTCATCGCTGGTTGTGATGAAGTGTTCCGGGCCATCCGAATTTCAGATGGCAAAGAGATGTTTACAGTCGCCTCAGGTTCGTATACCGGAGCGTCACCGGCTCTGAGACTTGGAAACGCTTACTACGGAACGTTCGACAACGAGGTGTTAGGCGTAAGTTTGACGCAACATAAGATCATGTGGCGCTATCAACATCCAACCAGAAAATTTCCGTTTTACTCTTCAGCGGCCGTCACCCAGGACCGAGTTGTTGTTGGTGGACGCGACAAGTTGGTCCATGGCCTCAGTCTGGCAGGCAAGGTTGTTTGGACGTTTGCGACTCGAGCTCGAGTGGAATCTTCGCCGGCGATTGCGGGAGGAAAGGTTTTTGTCGGTTCGAACGATGGAAGGTTCTACGTCCTGAGCTTGAGTAACGGTAACAAGCAGTGGGAGTTTACTGCGGGAGCTCCATTATCTGCCTCGCCAGCGATCGCGAATGGTCGGATTGTGATCGGCTCGCAGGACGGCAAACTCTACTGTTTCGGCTAACCTTGGAGTGCGACGGCCCGGCGTCGCTTTGTTACATCGGTATTTGACCATATAACAAAGCGACGCCGGGCCGTCGCACTCCAAGGTTCACTTCAGTACAGCAATAACTTCAATCTCGATTCGAGCATCCCTCGGCAACTTTACAACCTGGACTGTGGTCCTTGCAGGTGGATCAGCTTTGAAGTGTTTGCGATAAAGCTCATTCATCGCGTTGTAATCATTCATGTCGGTGAGGAACACTGTCGCCTTCAAGATATGCTCTGTGCTACTTCCAGCGGCCTCCAATACCCCGGCGATATTTTTGAATACCTGCTCCAATTGACCTTCCAGTCCTTCAGCCAGTTGTCCTGTTTTTGGATCGATTCCAATCTGACCCGAGGCAAAGACCAGATCACCCGAAATAATTGCCGGTGAAAAGAGACCGTTGGGAGTTGCTCCAGTCTTCGCCACTCGTCGTTTGGGATTTTCCGGTTTTTGACTCGAAGAAGCTCCCTGTCCGGCAACCGTGGTCCAAACAACCAATAGTGCAACAAGTAACAAAATCGATCTCTTCATGGATTTCATCCTCCAAAATACCTTGCGAGGGTTGCTTGACGCGGCTTAGCAGTAGCCAGCGAAACCAGGATCATTAACAGCGCCGAAACGATAACCATCGGAACAACTGGCATAAATCCAAACACCGTCGTTCCTCCCGGCGTTCGAGATAAGACCTCTGCACCACCGAGCGACCAGGCAACAATATTTGAACCGGGTGCCGGCGCCGGCACCATGGCCTGAAAGATCGCGACGGCAACCACCGCAAGTGCGGTCCAAACGGTCACGGCCAGCGCTCCCCACTTTGTACTTCCCTTCCAAAAAAGCGCTGCTACCAATAGCGGAGACAACGCGGCGAACCCTGAAAATGCATACTGAATCGCCAGCTCGAAGATGGTTTCCGGCGCACGCAAAGCAATCGCATATGCAAACAGAGTTATCAGTACAATGAATAGACGTCCGGTCTGTACCTGGACCGCCTCCCCAAAACGTTTCTTACCTCCGTAGTAAGCGAAGACGTCCTCCGTAAACATAGTCGAGAGCGCTAGTATTTGTGAGTCGCTGGCCATGACTGCCGCCATAATCCCCGCACCTAAGAGACCAGCGAGCCAGAGCGGCGCGTATCGCTGTAGCAATAGCATGATCACATCGTCGCCGGCTGCAGCATCTCGCAACTCGTCGCGTTTCTCGGGCTCCATGGTCTTACCTTGCGTCGCCAAAACTCTCCGGGCTTCCTGTTTCGCACGAATCTGTGGAACATCGGTAACACGATTCGCCATGACGCCAAGGAATACGCAGGGCAACCAGATGGCCATGATGCACAACGGATAAAAGATCACAGTCTTCTTAAACTGGTTCATCTTTCGAGCCGTCAAACAAAAGATCAAAATGTGTGGGAAAGCGATCGCTGACAACGGGATAAATGTGTAGCTGAAGAAGTAATAAGGCGAGATCCGCTCGCGCGTCAGGAGGTTGGACATCGGGGAGTTCTGAATTGCCTGCGCGGCCGTTTGAAATCCTCCCATCCCCACGCCGATAACGATAAGAGCGATGGCGCCAAACAGGAGAAACAGGACTGTCTGGAAAGTATTGACCCAGGCTGTGCCGCGCATACCACCAAAGAAGACATAACTCATCACCACCATGGCGACAATCGCGCCGCCAAACCAAAAAGGCACGGCACCACCGCTGATCGTGTAGAGAGTTGTACCCCCTCCCATTATTCCGATGATTATGTAAGGAACTAGTAAAACAGATTGCACGACGAAGATGACTGTGCCGATGTGGCCACATTCCCACCGGTCTCGAAACATCTGGACCGGAGTCATAAATCCATACTTCTTACCCAACGCCCAAACGCGCGTGCCAATTAAGAAGATGGTTAAGGGAATAACAAAGGCGGAAGACGACGCCATCAAACCGAAGGTGACGATGCCGTTTGAGAACGCATGGCCCGATGAACCAAGGATCGCGAAGGCCGTCATGTTGGTCCCGAACAGGGAGAACAGAAAGACAAATGGACCAAGTGAACGGCTTGCCAGGAAGTAATCCTCAGCTTCCTCCTTACCTTTCGCGCGACGAAAAGCAAAGATTCCGATGTACAAAACTATGGCGAGATAGAGAAATACGACAATGGCTGGAATCAATGTTTGCGGCCCTCCTCTGGCACTGCTTCGGCTTCCTGTTCGAGGTGGGCGGGCCATGCATATGTCACCAGCAGCCACATCACCAGACTGGCGGCCACGGCATAACACGCGTGATAGAAGAGTCCGATAGGTATAAAGCCAAACACGAGTGTGCCGTCTCTCCAGAACCAGATATCCTGATGGAGGAAATAGAGAGCAACGGCAGCTACAACAAGGAGGGTACGTTTCATATTGTTGTGCTTAGTGACGACGAAATTTTAAGCTGCGATCTAATTTGCTGAAGAGCGGAACAAGTCAGGAGAAAAAGCGGTCGGTGTCCGTTAGTTTTAACGATCGCCCAACTGACTTTTTCTCTATGACTTAACGGAGGCCCGAAAGTAGCAAACGGTCTGCGACAGTGTCAAGAAATTCGTGGGCAAATAAAGACACCAACCGACTTTAGTCGCGTGGTCCTTCACCTTCCACCTAGCCCCACTCGAGATCAAGAGGGCTAGGTTGACACTAAGTGAGCATGCGGCTAAAGGCGATGGTATGACGATTTCAATGCAACTGACCGATCTGGATCAAATGGGCCTGGCCATCGTCGATGGTGCGTATAGTCAAACCGCTTGGGCCAGTGGACCAGCCGGGCTGATTCGCGACGGCACGATCCAGAGGGCGACCGTCGACACTGACGCGAAAGTTGTTTGCTCCAGACCGCAGGACAAAACTCATGGTACGACTACCTGGACGGTAACTACCCTCAGCAGCACTGATTCGAATCGACACTTGCTGACGGTCAGTCGCAACACTCACCGAAGTCCGACGAAAAGCACCATTAAGATAGGCTGGACTAATTCCGTCGTCCTCATAAAGCTTCGTTTGCGCAGTTCCCTTCTCGTCAGGATAAATCACAAACTCCGGCTCGAGCGTCTTCTCGCCAACATACTTCATGTCTGGTCCAAAAGGCAGGATCGCCCCACCCCGTACAAACATCGGCACCGTGTCGAGTGGGGCCTTCACCTCAATCATTTGCTCACCCTGTAACTTTTCCCTCGTCCAGTAGTCGTACCACACCCCTTTCGGCAGATAGACCAGACGGCGCACTACATCAGGCTTGAGCACAGGCGCGACCAGTAGATCGTCACCAATCATAAACTCATCATCCAAATTATATGTGCTCTCATCATCCGGATAGTTCAGTACCAATGGTCTAAACAACGGTAGACCAGTCCGGTGCGAGTCTTCCAGGGTGGTATAGAGAAATGGCAGCAGCCGGTATCGCAATTTTAGATACTTGCGAATTATGTCTTCATAGTACTTGCCGAATCTCCAGGGTTCCTGGTCGTAACTATCAATCGTCTTGTGGTTCCGGCAAAAAGGCGCAAGGAAACTCACCTGGTAAGCACGGGCCAGGAGTTCACCATTTGCACGCCCCATGAATCCACCAACGTCGGCCCCAACAAATGGCTCGCCCGAAAGGCCGAGAGTCGAGAACATTGAAACTGATAAAGCAAGGCCTTCCCAATTACTGTTTGTGTCGCCGGTCCACATGGTCGAATAACGTTGCACCCCGGCATAGGCCGCTCGTGTGATCACATAGGGACGCTTGTCGGGTTGTAGACGCTGCAGACCTTCATAGGTTGCTTTCGCCATCAACAAAGCAAATACATTTCGATTCTTAGCGTGCGTTGTCCTGGCACCTTCATCGTAACTAACCACATCGAGCTGATTCTTACCTGATTGATCTACGAAGTCAGCCGGCTCGTTCATGTCGTTCCAGATGCCCGCTACTCCCTGTTCCGTATACGCACGATGCAAATCGCCCCACCAACGCCGTGCATCTGAATTGGTGTAATCAACAAAGACACTTTCACCTGGCCAGACTCGCGGAATGAACAAGTCGCCATTTCTTCGTCGCTGAAAGTAATTCTTCTCGAGACCCTGGTCCAACACGTAATAGCCGGTGGACGACGATGAGGCCGTCTGGGCGGTCTGATACTTAACTCCCGGATCGACAATCGTAACGACCTTGACACCCTGCTTTGCCAATCTGTCGATTAAGCCTTTTGGATCCGGAAACCGATCTTTATTCCAGGTAAACACTCGATATCCATCCATATAATCGATATCAAGATGGATAGCGTCGAGCGGCAAATCGCGACGACGATACTCGGCCACCACTTGTTCAACCAGCGCATCCGGGTAATAGCTCCAGCGACTTTGTTGATTCCCCAAAGTCCACATCGGGGGCAAAGGCATGTGGCCGGTTAGATCGGCATAACGGCTGACGACTTTCTTCATGGATGGTCCATAGAAAAAGTAATAGTTCAGCTCGCCCCCTTCAGCGCCGAACCAGATCCTCTCCTGTGAGTTGAAACCGAAATTGAAATAGCTGCGATAGGAGTTGTCGAAAAAGATTCCGTAACAACGCCCTCTTTCAAGTCCTATATAAAAAGGAATGGTTTGGTAGATGGGATCTTTGCCCTCGGAGTATCCGGGTGTATCGGAATTCCAATTGACAAATGATCCACGTCGCTTGTCGAGTTTTGCTGCCTTTTCTCCCAGCCCGTAGAAGTGTTCGTTAAGACCAAGCTTCTTCGCCGCCGCAACAAACGTTCCCGCAGCCGGATCGAACATCATATTATTGAGTGTCCGCTCACGGTCGTACATCATTGGCTGTTGATCAACATTAATTACCTCACCTGTTTTAGCATCGCGAAATTCGATTAGGAGTGGAGTGCGATTGATATTGACGGTCAGTTCGTCAGTTTTTAGTGTAATTGCAGTAGGCGACTCCGAGATGGTCCATTGAGCCGGAGGCCAAGCCTCTTTCGCGATCGCCCATGAATGATCATTTGCCTCGAGGTTCCTGGCAAACGAGGTTCTGACTCGAACCAGATCTGCGGATAGGACCTTGAGCTGTACCTGCGAACCATCCGAGCAGTTGATGGTGATGCCGTCCGGCTGTTTGCTAAAAGCGATTGCTGGGCCAATTTTGACCAACCGGTTCAGATCTTGAGCCTCGCCATTAGCCGATAGAATTAGTAGACAGAAGAATGCAATTAATAGTTTGAGCTTCATTGAGTGGTCGAAGTCGATTGCGAAACGGTCACGGTTCAGATCAGTTCGTGACTAATTGGACCAAAGTATGCGCTAAAGCTTGCGAAAGTTTCGGTACTTTACAAATCCGGACAGAGAATGACGGTTAACGAGCGTAAGCGTACCAAATACAACTATTAAATTCATATTGAAGTTTTTTGTTTTTGCTGTAATATCAAATCCAATCCCCGAACCGTTACAGTTGTCTAAAACGTGTCGACGTGGATTTCTCTGCCAATAGGACCACAAACTCAGACCATCCCCCAAAAAGCGATCTCCCCAACCGCTAGGTAAACAGATTTTGCCCGCATGGGAAGTTGTTCGACTAGGAGGTTTTGCATGTATAGATTGGGCTTTTTTGTCCGCACACTCGTGTGCGGTTTTTTTATTTTAACGTTTTGTGGCATTGCCACTGCTCAGTTCAAGGCGGGTATCCAGGGAACAATCAGTGATTCGGGAGGAGCACTTGTCCCCGAAGCAAAAATCACCCTCACCAACACTGAGACCGGCAAAGAACAGGAAGCCACTTCAAGCGCCGAAGGATTCTACCGGATCTCTGGACTCGCACCGGGTCGCTATAAGTTGGTCGTTGAGAAGACTGGTTACAAACAACAAGTCTATGACAACGTGGTAGTCAATGCCGAAGCGGTCCAGGGTATGGATGTAATCCTTGAGGTTGGCGAGGTCACTGCTACCGTGGTTATCAGCGACGACACCGGGCCGTTACTCCGCACGGAAAACGCCAACGTCGATAAAGCAATAACCAACCAGGAGGTACGAACACTCCCGCAGTTTGGTCGCGACCCTTATGAGTTAACCCGTCTGACGCCAGGAATCTTCGGAGACTTCGCGCGCGGCGGAAATGGTGGTGCCGTCAATCTTCCCAACCAGTCAGGGCCGGGCGGAACAAACCGAACAATTTTCGCGACAGAAAATCAGCCACAGATCTCGGCGAACGGACAAAGAGTTTCAGCAAATGACTATCAGATCGATGGTACCAGCGTTAACAGTCTCACCTGGGGCGGCGCCGCCGTTATCACGCCAAATCAGGAATCTATTAAAGAAGTAAGAGTTGTGGCGAACGCCTATTCAGCCGAGTTCGGACGCAATTCTGGCGCGCAAGTTCAGACAGTATCGCAAAACGGGACGAATCAATTTCACGGCAGTCTCTTTCTGAAAAATAACAGTCCCGGATTGAATGCCTTCAACAAGTACGGCGGTTTCAATAACGCGCCACCGGTCAGAAATAACCAGCATTACAATCAGTTTGGGGGCAGCCTGGGTGGTCCGATTCCCGCACCTCGCTTCGGCGAAGGCGACCCTCCAGCATTCAACCTACTTAAGAACAAGGCATTTTTCTTTTTCTCTTATGAAGGTTTGCGCAGTTCAACAAATGATTCTTTCAACGCGTGGGTTGAGACATCCGAGTTTCGAAATCTTATTCAACAAGTCCGACCTGGTTCCGTCACTGCTCGCATCCTGGGGGCCTCCGGCATAACACCGAGAATCATCAGCGTGATTCCCACGGCGTGTGGCGCGATTGGTTTCAATGCAACCAACTGCACGCAATTAGCCGGTGGATTAGATATTGGATCGCCGATAGGGTCGACCGGACAGTACGTTCCCGGGAACGGTGGTAACCTCGACGGAATTCCGGACATCCAGTTCGCACAGATCGGACTACCGTCCAGCAGCAACGGCGATCAGTACAACCCTCGTATTGATCTCAACCTCACTCAAAAAGACACACTGACGTTCAGTAGCTACGTGTCGAAATTCAGAGGACTCACCAGCGATCAAGCCGGCAGAAGCAGACCGATGGGAGATATCCGCAGTGAACCAACGAATCTGTTTGGCATGATCACTTACACTCGAATCATTTCGGCGACGACAGTCAACGAAGCGCGAGTCAATGCCACAAGATTTGCTTTTAACGAACTCAATACGGCGGCCGATACGAACTTCGGATTGCCCCGAGTCGAGATTGAGGCCTTGCCGTTCGATCGAATTCGGTTTGGCCCGAACTGGTCTGAAACAACTCCAGCTAACTTCGCTGAGAACACGTTCGAAGTCCGCGACACGCTACGCAACGTCCGAGGAAATCACGCGCTGGCGTTTGGAGGTGAGTATCGCAAGGAAGAGGACAATAACAATCTTATCGGTGGCGCACGCCCACTCTATTCGATGACCGGTCTCTTCAATTTCGCCAACGACGCTCCTGTCTTCTATCAGATCGACGCGGATCCGCGGACCGGTGGCCCACCGGATACACAGCGATATTTTCGCTCGCATACAATAGCTTTCTTTGGTCAGGACGACTGGAAGGTTAGACCAAACTTCACACTCAACCTCGGTCTGCGCTGGGAATACTTCGCGCCCTTGACCGAGAAAGAAGGCAAGTTGAGTAACCTGGTTCTTGGTCCGGGCTTAGCCGGCCTGACTCAGGCAACAATTGTGAGACCCGATAAGTTATGGCCGTCTGACAAGAACAATTTTGGGCCACGAGTTGGTTTTGCCTGGAGCCCAAAGAGTGTTCCGTGGGTCGGCGCTCTCCCACAGGACAAGTTCGTTGTCAGAGGTGGCTTCGGGATCGCCTACAACAGATTGCCCGACGTTCTATTTGCTAACTCTCGTGGTAATCCGCCCTTTATGGCGCGATATTCGATCTGCTGTGGAACAGCCGGTAGTCCTTTCGCCGGCGGCGTAATCGCGTACAACCTTGGCGCAAACAACACTCCTACGAGTTTTCCAGCAAACCCTAATCTGATTCTCAATTTTGATTCGAATGGGATTCCAACAAATACCGGGGGCGGCAAACAAGTGGAGATCTGGGGTGCGCCGGCAGATGTGCCGACACCTTACGTTTATGTTTACTCGCTTGATTTTCAGTTTGAGCTACCAGGCAAGATGTCTGGAACAGCCGGTTACCAGGGGAGCGCAAGCAGAAAACTCGTACGGCTTGTTAACGAACGCTTTATTTTTCCGAATGACCCGGGAAACTTTTTTGCTTCAAATGTGTTCTTCCCGACTCCTGACACCACCGCCAGTTACAATGCGATGCTGTTGACCCTCGCGCGAAGATTTTCCGGCGGATTTTTGTTCAACGTAAACTACCGTTGGGCCAAGAGTATCGATATAGTGTCCAACGAGAATCCAACTGCGGCGACCAATCCCACGTTTCCTACCGATGTCACTCAGGAACGTGGCCCATCTGATTATGATGTGCGACATCATTTGGTAGCATCGGCAGTGTGGGAATTGCCATTCTTCCGGACGGGAAATAACGTGGCCAGAAAGGTCCTGGGTGGTTGGGAATTGAGCGGTATCGCGACGTTCCATACTGGATTCCCATGGACTCCTGTTATTGGACAGTGCGTTTCTACACTTGGTCCTTCAATTTGCCCGAGTAGACCGGGCGCTTATAATGGACAGGCTGGCAATGACACCTCAAATGACGCATTCATTTCCGGCAGTAACTTTCCAGGTGGCGGCTCAAACTTCTTCGACACAACGGCGTTGGGAACACGATTACCGGGAATTGGCAGGAACTCGTTCCGTGGGCCAAATTATCGGGACATCGATCTGACGCTCGGAAAGAAATTTGGTTTGCCGTCACGATTGTTGGGCGAAGGTTCGAATTTTGAAGTCAAGGCAAACTTCTTTAATGTCTTCAATATTCTTAACCTGCAACCGTTCGGCTTCAACACTGACGGAACTAACGTACAAAATGTCAATTTTGGCAGATCTTCCGGAGCACTCTCCGGACGGGTCATCGAAATTCAGGGTCGCCTGAATTTCTAACTTGTAGGGGCGGTCCTCCGAGGCCGCCCCATTCGGCGTACAGAGAACCAACCACGTTGAGCCATTCATAAACCGGGGCGGCCACGGTGTGCCGCCCCTACAATCGAAAGCACCCGTATGAAAGCTACCCGATCCCTTTACGTCAGTGTTGTAATTCTGCTGCTCGTCTTCAGCACGCTCGCCGTAAAACCTGCGCAACAGCACCTAGATGTTGAAGCTCGCGTCAATGCACTAATCGCGAAGATGACGCTCGAAGAGAAGCTGGGCCAATTACAACAACTGGACGGCGAAGGTAATGGGACTTTTCGTCCTGAACATCTTGAGTTGGCAAGGAAAGGCTTACTTGGTTCGACACTGAATGTGCGTGGCGCAAAACAGGTAAACCAACTCCAACACGTCGCCGTTGATGAATCTCGACTAAAGATTCCAATTCTGTTTGGATTTGATGTAATTCACGGCTATCGCACTATCTTCCCGATTCCGTTGGCCCAGGCTAGCAGCTGGGATCCTGCGGCAGCTGAACGAGCCAGTTCGATCGCTGCCAAAGAGACTTATGCAACTGGATTGCGTTGGACGTTTGCGCCCATGGTCGACATTGCTCGAGATCCGCGCTGGGGTCGGATTACTGAAGGCGCCGGTGAGGATCCGTATCTCGGCTCAGCATTCGCTCGAGCCCAGGTCAATGGTTTTCAAGGCCCGAATTACAACACGGCAAACAGGATCTTAGCTTGTGCCAAACACTACGTTGGATACGGCGCCGCTGAAGGTGGTCGCGACTACAACACAACTGAAATATCCGAAAACACCTTGCGCTCCGTCTACCTACCGCCCTTCAAAGCAGCAGTGGATGCCGGTGTCGGTACTTTCATGAGCGCGTTCAATGATCTCAACGGTGTTCCCACGTCCGCGAATCACTTCACGCTCACCACAATCCTTCGAGACGAATGGAAGTTTGAGGGTTTTGTCGTCAGCGATTACACCGCCGTGAAAGAACTGATCAACCACGGTTATGCTGCAAATGATGCAGACGCCGCACAGAAATCACTGAGCGCTGGCGTTGACATGGAAATGGTGAGTCGAACTTTCAATCAATATGGACCAACACTTCTAAAAGAAGGACGACTCTCTCAAAAAGAGATCGACGAAGCGGTGAGACGCATCCTGCGGATTAAATTCCGCCTGGGCCTTTTTGATCATCCATTTGCTGACGAAACGCTCGAACAGAATGCGTTTCTGAATGCAGACAGCCGGGCAGCTGCAAGAGAAATTGCGGCGAAGTCGATGGTCCTGCTCAAAAACGATAACAATACTTTGCCACTGAATAAGAACGTTTCGTCAATAGCCGTAATTGGACCATTAGCCGACGACAACCGCGCACCGCTCGGCTGGTGGAGCGGTGACGGCAAAGAGGCCGACACGATTACTCCACTTCAGGGTCTGAAGAATAAAGTCTCGCCACAAACAAAGATCAACTATGCGAAAGGATGTGAAGTAACAGGAGATTCAAGAGCAGCTTTCACTGAAGCCGTAGAGGCTGCAAACAACTCCGAAGTGGCGGTTGTCTTCGTTGGCGAGGCAAAAGAGATGGTCGGCGAAGCGGCGTCACGCTCAACCTTGAATCTTCCCGGCGTACAGATGGATTTAGTGAAGGCGATTCATGCGACCGGCAAACC
>DASROI010000471.1:0-30042 GCA_035646955.1 Pyrinomonadaceae bacterium | reverse complement strand
GGTTGCAATCGTTGAAAAAGACAATAGGTTAGGCGGAACTTGTACGCTTCGCGGATGTATCCCGACCAAGCAGATGTTGATGTCAGCCCACGTCTACGAACAGATGCAGCATGCCGCTGATTTCGGTGTGCAAGCTTCTGGAATTCAATTGGCATTCGCTGATGTCCAGAAACGAAAAGATAAAGTTGTATTAAAAAACTCCAAGGGAATTGAATACCTGATGAAGAAGAATAAGGTACAGGTATTCAAGGGCACAGGAAAGCTCGCACTCCCTGGCAAAGTCGAAATTACGGACGCCGAAGGTAAGAAGCAGACGATCGAGACGGCGAACATTATCATTGCCACGGGTTCAGTCGTTCGTCCAATTCCAGGTTTTGAAACTGACGGCAACCACGTCGTCAACAGTGATCATATTCTCGAGCTCAAAGATGTTCCGAAGTCGCTGATCGTGATGGGAGCTGGAGCCGTTGGAGTAGAGTTTGCTTCAGTCTATTCACGCTTTGGAGCGCAAACGACGATTGTTGAGCTCTTGCCACGACTCGTGCCTTTGGAAGATGAGGAAGTCTCCAGGGAGTTGGAGAAGAGTTTTCGAAAGCGAGGCATTAAATCGCAGGTTGATACCAAGCTGGAAACGCTTGAGAAGACTGACACCGGTGTAAAAGTAACCGGCAAAACCTCCAAAGGAGAGCCGGTCAGTCTCGAGGCGGAAATGCTTCTGGTTGCGGTCGGCCGGATGCCATACACGCAGGGTCTCGGACTTGAAGGAACTAAGATCAAGGTTGAAAAAGGCTTCATCCAGGTAGATGAATTCCAGCAAACTGGTGAAAAGGGTGTCTATGCAATTGGCGACGTCGTGCCAACTCCATTATTGGCTCACCTTGCCTCTAAAGAGGGAATAGTTGCAGTCGAACACCTGGCCGGTAAAAAGGATGTCAGGCCGATTAATCTGCGACTAGTCCCAAATTGCACTTATTGCGATCCGGAAGTAGCTTCAGTCGGGTTGACGGAAGCCAAGGCCAAAGAGCTGGGCTACGATGTCAAAGTCGGCCGTTTCCCCTTCTCAGCTTCAGGAAAGGCTCGCATCATTGGCGAGGAAGAAGGCTTCGTAAAGATCGTAGGCGAAAAGAAGTACGACGAAATACTTGGCGTACATATCATTGGACCACATGCGACCGAATTGATTGCTGAAGCGTGTGTGGCCATGCAACTTGAGTCGACGGCTGATGAACTCGGCCGAACTATGCACGCTCATCCAACCGTCTCCGAAGCAGTAATGGAAGCGGCTGAGGGTGTTCACGACATGGCGATACATATCTAATCTGATGGACCAGGACACAAACAAAGACGAGCGCAAGAACCAAAAAGATACGAAGACGCGGAAACGGGGCGCTGCCCCGCAGCGTTTTGAGATGCGAGTCGATACTCGATTCGCGCCATCGGACGCCGCTAATGGAGAGCCTTTAAGTTGCACTGCTGAAACAACTCTCAAGCCAGAACAGCTTTTAGAGCTCTACCGGTTTTTACAGTTGACACGGTTGGTCGAAGAGCGACTGGTAAATCTCTACAGGCAGACCAAGGTTGTGGGAGGTGTTTTTCGATCCCTGGGCCAGGAAGCAACGGCGGTAGGGACCGCTTACGCTCTCCAGCCGGGCGATTTCATCACGCCGCTTATTCGTGATCTCGGCGCAGTTCTGGTTAAAGGTATCAAGCCCAGGGATATTTTCGCGCAGTACATGGCGAAGGCCTGGGGGCCATCCGGCGGCAGAGACCTCAACATTCACTTCGGTGATATGGACAAAGGTTTTATTGGTCCAATCTCGCATCTCGGCGACATGATTCCGGTGATGACCGGGATATTGCTTGCAGCACGAATGCAGAAAAAGGAAATTGTCGCAGTTGCTTACATCGGCGATGGCGGCATGAGCACCGGAGCATTTCACGAAGGTCTTAACTTTGCAGCCGTGCAGCGTCTCCCGTTAATCGTCGTTGCGGAACACAACCGCTACGCGTACTCAACACCCACCGATTTACAGACGGCCGTTAAAGATCTCGCCGAAAAGGCAGCTGGGTATGCAATTCCTGCATACATTGTAGACGGCAATGACGTTGTAGCTTGCTATGAAGTAACTAAGCAGGCAGCTGAATTTGCGCGCGCCGGTGGCGGTGCAGTTCTGATCGAAGCGAAGACATATCGTCGGAAGGGGCACGCCGAACACGACGATCAACGCTACGTCGCCGAAGGAGAAGTTGAGTGGTGGGAAAAGAACAACGATCCAATCGATCGGTTTGAGAAATATTTGCTCGACCGCTCAATAGCAACTCACGAAAAACTTGATGAGATAGTCGCCGGCGTTAACAAAGAGATCGACGACGACTGCGCCTGGGCCGAGTCATCGCCCCTGCCTGATGGTGAGCGAGCTGCCTTCGGAGTTTTCGATAACGAAATTGTGAAACCGGCCTTCAGGCCAAAGGTTTTGGAGTCCTAATCGATGTCGACCGCTGTTAAAAAAGAACATAAATCGGCTCGTCCAGAACGTGGTGGACCGGCGACGCTGGTGGAAGCGATTCGCCAGGGTATCTGGGAAGAGATGGAACGTGACCCAACAGTCTTTGTCATTGGCGAAGATGTTGGCGCTTATGGTGGAGCTTTCAAAGTTACCGATGGCCTTATCGACCAGTACGGCAAGGAGAGAGTTGTTGACACCCCTATCTCCGAAGGGGCGATCGTCGGTGCCGCATGCGGCGCAGCTTTGATGGGGATGAAACCCGTTGCCGAGTTTCAGTTCATCGATTTCATTTCTGCGGGATTTGACCTGCTGACAAATTATGCAGCTAAGTGTCGCTATCGCTGGGGCGCTGGGATCTCGGCCGTGTTTCGTGGTCCATGCGGATCGGGCGTGCGTTCGGGGCCATTTCATTCACTCAATGCGGAAGCGTTTTTCCTCAACACAGCGGGTTTGAAGATTGTAGAACCTTCAACCGCGTACGACGCTAAGGGGCTGATCAAGGCGGCGATTCGCGATCCTGATCCGGTCCTCTATTTCGAACATAAGAAACTGTATCGGCTCCCTCGTTTACGCGAGGAACTGCCGTCTGATGATTACATTGTGGAGATTGGAAAGGCGCGCACCGTCAAAGAAGGTCGCGACCTGACAATCATCACTTTTGGAGCGATGGTGCTAACTGCTATTGATGCTGCTGAGGAGCTGGAAAAAGAAGGCCTTGATATCGAGATCATCGATTTGAGAACACTTGCACCACTCGATAAAGAAGCGATTCTCAAGAGCGTCAAGAAGACCAGCAAGGTCATGCTCCTTCACGAAGCTTCTCGAACTGGAGGAATTGGCGGTGAGTTAGCAGCGATAATTTCCGAAGAAGCTTTTGAATGGCTCGACGCACCAATTATTAGAGTCGCCTCAATTGATACGCCGGTACCCTATTCGCCCCCACTTGAGGATTATTATCTTCCACAAATTAAAGATGTTGTCGAAGCTGCGCGTAAGCTCGCCGCCTATTGATCGTCGAGTATGCAGTTTTGACTTAAAGCTTATTGGAACAGAAGGAACCAGACCATGAGTACAGAAGTGGTGATGCCGCAGATGGGCGAATCCATCGCCGAGGGAACTATTACAAAGTGGTTGAAGAAGCTCGGAGAGCGGGTCGAACGTGATGAACCGCTTTTTGAGATTTCGACTGACAAAGTTGATGCTGAGATTCCCTCACCTGCTGCAGGTACGCTCACTGAAGTGAGGTTTAACGAGGGCGATACGGTTGAAGTAAACACAGTTGTGGCCGTCCTTGATGGAAATGGCGCTGCGCCTGCTGCTCCTGCTGCTCCCGCACAAGAGACGAAACAACCGGCTCCAGTCGCTGTTGATGAGACCCCGGTTGCGCCTCCGCCGCCCGCACCAGCTCCAAGGGTCGAAGCCAAAGCGGTTGAGGCACCAGCTATCTCCGAGCCTGAAGCTACAGACCTACGTGCAAAATTGAACGCACCTCCTGTCTCGGCTCCGTCCACGGCCGACGCTACAGCCGAAGACCTGCGTCGAACAAAATCCAGTCCGCTGGTCAGAAAAATCGCACAAGAACACGGTGTTGATATCTCGCAACTGGAAGGAACCGGACTCAGCGGTCGGGTGACCAAGAATGACATTCTGAGCTTTATCGAATCCGGATCTTCAACCGTGGCCCAACCGAAGACTGCGGCTCCGGTGATCGCCCCTTCCGCCCCTTTGCCTGGTCCTCAAGAACCTGTGATAGCACCTCCGCCTGCTCGACCCATGCCAGGTGACCGCGTTGAACAAATGACTGTCATGAGGAAGAAGATTGCCGAGCATATGACGACGTCGAGGCGTACTTCGGCCCACGTTACGACGGTCTATGAGATCGACATGACGCGCATTGCGAAACTTCGCGATGAGCATAGAGAGTCGTTTCTGCATCGCACCGGAACAAAACTCACCTTTATGCCTTTCATTTTCGAGGCTGTTAACAAGGGACTGAGACAGTTTCCGATTTTTAATGCCCAGGTAAGTGGTGATCAAATCATCTACAAACAGGACATTAACCTGGGAATGGCAGTCGCGCTTGATTGGGGGCTGATCGTGCCGGTGATCAAGCGAGCAGATGACCTGAGTATTTCCGGGCTGGCTCGAACCGCCAACGACCTTGCGGACCGCGCTCGGACCAAGCAATTGAAGCCTGACGAAGTAACTGGAGGGACGTTCACCATCACTAACCCGGGTGTATTTGGTGGTCTATTTGGCACGCCCATCATTAATCAGCCTCAGTTGGCGATTCTGGGAGTGGGAAAAATCGAGAAAAGAGCCAAAGTAGTGACTTCCAGCGATGGGGACGACTTTTTAGCGATTCGGTGGATGGCCTATTTTGCCCTGAGCTTCGACCATAGAGTCATTGACGGATCCGATGCCGAGAAGTTTCTGGCCTATATTAAGGACCAACTCGAGTCTGGAGACTTTTCGCTCTAACCAAATCTTGCGTTTCATCGCTATTCCCTACACGAAGCGGTAACGATCATGTGAAGATCGTTACCGCATTTTTGTTAACAATCCGCTTGTTATTGCGATAAAGTGGTGATTCGATGAAGAATCTGGAAGGCTATTGACTTGATCTCAGGAAGGCTTTAAGAGATGTCATCCGCCTAGTTAATCGGACAAGCGGAGCGAGCCTTCAACAACTCGCGCTGACTGGAAAAATAGTGGGAACGCGCCGCCCGATAAGGCGCGTTGCTGTCACTTTAAGAACTGAAGGAGAGTAAACCGATGGTATTCACTAAATTTAGATTGTTTTCCCCGGTAGCACTTGCTGCCTGCCTTATGATCACCTCAGCCTCCCTGGCTTTAGCGCAAGATACGACACCCTCGACCGGCTCGCGTACCGTCGCCAGCGGCCAGAAGATGAAGATCAAAGGTGTGGTCACACGACGTGACGCCGACACGTTCACAGTTCGCGACCTGAATGGCGTGGATACCGTTGTGCGTCTCGATGATAGGACCAGCGTCAAAACCAAGGGTGGCTTCCTGCGCAGTGGTGATAACTACGCTCAAACAAATATCCTTCGCGGACTGAACGTAGAAGTCGAAGGTCGCGGTACTGGATCAGGCGAATTGGCCGCGGAAAAGATCCGTTTCAACGAGTCTGACCTACGGGTTGCCAGAGCGGTTGAATCCCGCGCTGCGCCACTCGAGGAACGTGCGTCCACAACCGAGTCAAAATTGACCCAGGTCGAAGCCAATGCTCAACGTTTGTCAGGACAGTTGGATGAGTTGGCAGCAGTGTCCAACGCAGCACGCGGTGGTGCGAAAGCAGCGCAGGCGACAGCTGATGCAGCCATCTCGGGTGTAAACGCCACTAACGAACGCATTTCGGCGCTCGATGACTATGAACCGCAAACCGTTACTGCAGTGAATTTCCGCAGTGGCAGTGCAGTTCTCTTGCCTGATTCAAAAACCAAGCTTGACGACATCGCTACCAAGGCAATGAACGCCAAGGGTTATGTACTTGAAGTTTCCGGTTATGCAGATACCACCGGCAGCATCAATCGTAATCGTGCTTTGAGCCAGCAGCGCGCTGATGCAGTTATTCGTTACCTGGTCGAGAATCATCAGATTCCACTTCGTCGGATTGTGACTCCATACGGTTACGGTGAGTCGAATCCAGTGGCTGACAATACAACCCGCGACGGACGCGCTCAGAATCGCCGAGTTGAGATCAAGCTTCTCGTCAATAAGGGCCTGACTGCTCCAACGCCAACGATGAATCCAGGTACATCGGGTTCAGGAAACTAAATGAGTTATTTGACCCGCGGATTTAAATACAACTCCGCGGACACAACGAGGCACCAAAGAGTCATGGATCATGCCGCCAGAAAAGCGGTAGGATAGGGAGAATTCACGCGGCAGCAACCTGGTGGCGTGATACATTGACTCGATGACTGCTAAATTCGTTCATACATGTTGGGGAAAACTTTTAGGGCCAGCGCTCCTTATTGGAGCGCTGGCTGTTTTTTTATCGGCGCCATTGGTTAATGCGCAAACCGTTCGCGACCTGCCACCGCCGCCACCACTCTGGAAGGCAAAGCCAACTCCCACTCCTAAACCTCCTGAGCCGGAAGTACTGGATGTTGTTAAGGTAACTTCCAATCTGGTCATGGTTCCTGTGTCGGTAACCAATTCTGAGGGTCAGGCAGTTCAAGGTCTGAAAGTGGCGGACTTCCGTTTGGAGGAAGAAGGTAAGCAACAGGAAATTGCTGAGATTGGTGATCCAGAACAGATTCCACTCGAGATTGCTTTGCTGTTGGACGTTTCCGGCAGCACCAATACTCAGTTTGCTTTTGAGAAGGAAGCGGCAGCCCGGTTCCTTAAAGAAGTTCTGAAGAAGGATGACCGTGCATCGCTATTCATGATTGATAGAACTCCGGTCCTAAAGCAGGTGAGCACGACAGCCGAGGATGCCGCCAGTAAGTTGCTCAGCTTTGCGCCTTCAGCCGATAAAGGTCCAACAGCTTTCTACGACACCGTCGTTAAGGCATCTCAATATCTCGAGACAACACCTTCACGTCATCGGCGTGTGGTAGTTGTGATTTCTGACGGGGCTGATAACTTTAGCGAAATTATTAAGAAAACAATTGGTACAACTTCTGCAGAACAGGAATCCGCTTCACCGGCAGTGGCGGCGCGGGTGAACGGCCGGGCACTGGCTGAAGTCGAAAAGAACCTTCAACGAGCTGATGCGGTCTTTTATTCGATTAATCCGGCCGGCAATACGATGTATCTCAACGTGATTACCCGCCGCGGTCAGGAAGGAATGCAACGCCTGGCGAACTCAACCGGCGGTAATACTTTTATACCGGAGACTGACGCTGACCTAAGCTCGGTCTTTAGCAGGATAGCCGCGGAACTGCGAGGCCAGTATCTTTTGCAGTACTACGCAAACGCCGATGCTTCGCCCAATCAATTTCGAAGGATCAAGGTTACCGTTCCTACGCGAACAGCTGTAAGTGTCAGAGCGCGACAAGGGTTTTATCCAAAGAAGCAGGATTAGTTACTGCCTCATAACTACAAGCACATCAGTAAGACGGCTGATCACGTTCAGTAATGATCTGCCTGCGGCGTCGAACTGATTTGCGGCGGCCTGTTGTTCTGCGGTCGCGGCGCCATCCGCTACTCCGGCGAGTTTAATGTAATAAGGCTGCAGCTCTGGTTGCGCCCGGAAATCGATCTCCAGCTTATCGAGGCTCTCACGAAAACCCTGGATACTCGTTCTAACCGTTGTCTTACTCTGCTGGTTTTTTTGAAGTATTGCTGGAGTAGCTTCGTTTCTCTTGGCGGCCTCATCTACAGCAGCAATACCGCTGGCCACTCCTCCCAACAAATAAATGAATCGTGTCAGAAACTTTATTTGATCGGCCACTCGAGTCGCGCCCGCTGTTCGAGCCTGACTAGTTTTTTGTGCGGGAGCCGTCGCTGTTGTTTTGGGCTTAGCGGTCGACCGATTTCTAGTCTGAGTAAATGCGGGAGCTGCAGCAAGTAGAACGGATAACATCACGAGTATTGGTCGTCTCAAAATAGTTTTCTCCTCTTGAAAGTCTGATTGGTTTCTTCAACCTAAAGCTCTTAATGGTCGCTCGTCAAGGGGAACCCCAATTAAAGTGATAATGCGGATTTGATAAGTGCTCATATGAGATTGGAGTTCTACGATGGCGTGTTGCTAGAATGGTATCGAGTTTATGAGTAAAAGAGTCTTGTCGGTCCAACATCTTGGGCTGGTCGATTACGCATCGGCATTAAGTCTTCAGCGCCAAACTGAACAGGCACGAAAGAGCGCCTTGCAGCCTGATACATTGCTGCTGCTGGAGCATCCGCACACATTTACGATCGGGAGACGCGGTGATGCCTCCTGTGTCTTGCTGGATGAAACTGAACTGAACGCGGCGGGTGTTTCCCTCTTCGAAACTAATCGGGGTGGTAAAGTGACTTATCATGGTCCAGGGCAGTTGGTGGGCTATCCGATTGTGAATCTCAGCCCTGATCGTGAAGACGTCCACCGTTTTGTGCGTGATTTGGAAGAGGTGTTGATTCGTACACTCGATGACTTTCAGATCAAAGGATTCAGAATTGAGGGTCTAACTGGCGTTCATACGGAGCGCGGCAAAGTTGCGGCGATTGGAGTTCATATTGCCCGCTGGATAACAACACACGGCTTTGCGTTAAATGTAAACACGGATCTCAAGTACTTCGACATGATAATTGGTTGCGAGGGTGAACCAGTTACGTCGATGGAGCAAATCCGCGGCGACCAGGTTGACTTAGCGGAGGTTGAAGATCGCGTAATCCAACACTTTCTTGAAGTGTTTTCGATGGAGCTCGATCCCGTAAGTTCACTTGATCATATGCTCGTCTGATAGAAGTTCCCCAATCCACAATGCTTACACTCGAATCAATCAACGAAGCTCGCAAACGCATCAGTTCACGTATCCATCGAACACCGGTCGTAACATCGCACACATTTAACGAGCGCTGCGGCAAGGAAGTCTTTTTCAAGTGCGAAAACTTTCAGCGGGCAGGTGCATTCAAGATTCGTGGTGCAATCAACAAGATCCAATCGCTCACTCCAGAAGAGAAGCAACGTGGGATCGTAGCGTTTTCATCGGGCAATCATGCTCAAGCGGTAGCGTTGGCGGGAAAAGAGGCAGGAACCCGCGTGGTGGTAGCGATGCCTAATGATGCGCCAAAGATGAAGGTTGCCGGAACGCGGGGTTATGGCGCGGAAATCATCTTTTATGATCGGCTCAGCGAAGACCGCGAGAAGTTTGCCTCGAATCTTGCCGAACGTGAGCAGCTCGTCATCGTTCCACCATATGACGACTACCTGGTAATGGCAGGTCAGGCGACGGCAGCGGTTGAGTTTCTCGATGAGGTGCCTGAACTTGATTCGCTGCTAGCGCCTTGCAGTGGTGGTGGTCTATTTGCAGGGGTCGCGACGGCGGCGAAAGCTTTTAATCCATCCATCCGCTGTTTTCCAGTTGAACCCGAAGTAGCAGATGACACTCGACAATCGTTTCTGAAAGGTGAGCGTGTGCATATTCCGCCACCACCGACGGTTGCAGACGGGCTCAGAGTCCAGATTCCCGGTGTCTTGACTTTTCCCATACTTCAAAAACTTGCTGAAGATGTTTTGACAGTTTCTGAAGAAGAGATAATAGAAACACTCCGCTTCGTTCTCTTTCGCATGAAGTTGCTTGTTGAGACCTCAGGAGTGACTGCGGCCGCAGCCGTATTAGCGGGCAAGCTACCGGCGAATACCCGAAGAGTAGGAGTGATTCTATCGGGAGGAAATATAGATGCCGATATGCTTGCGAAAGCGATCGCGGATTCTTAACCGAGTAAGCGTTGTCGTTCTTCTTTGTGAGACTCGAGACAAAATTTCACCAAACGATCAAGTTGCGACCCCTGACGCTACAGCGCTTCGTACTGACCGGGCGATAAGGACAACTGCTCTCGGAAGATGTCGTCGGAAAAACAATAGTTCACTCAGGACAACAGACCAAACCAGTTCCAATAATTTAGCAACTCACCGCCGGTAAACGACGCCAGATTAGCAAGAGTGATTACTGCAAAGTCACGAACAGCCATTTTCCAACCTGAGTCTCGATTACCAAAGGCCATCCAAAACAACAGGCATTCAGCGATTGGCGCGAATGTTTCCGCAACAAGTAGATAAGCTCTCCGATCACTGAATAACTGCGATAAGACCAGGATAACAATCGGGTATGTGCATCCGGTTAGCCAGATCCCAGCAAGCAATCGTCGACGCCACGAATGTTGCGGCGACAAGCCTGCCAGAAGAATTGGTGTTTCAATCGCTATCGTGAAGAGATATCCGATCGGCAGAAAGTGCCACAGTTGAGATGGTGACATAGGGTAGGTCGCGTTACAGCATTCGCAGCAGGAATGGCGCTTCTGCAAGGACATGAGCGATTGCTATGGTGAAATAAAGGTCACGTGCAGTCGCGTAGTCGTAGGCAAACCCGACCCATAACGCAACTACAAATATCGTTGCCATGAAAAGGACGGCGAAAATTAACCTGGGAAAACCACGCGGATGACTGGCAACACCAATCTTCCAGTTTTTCGAGTAACGCGTCATACCTGCGCCAATAGCATTGCGGCCTGGTGAAGTGAGAAGCGGGAGAGCCAGAATCCAAACTCCGTAGTGAAGCATTTCCAGGAACACATGAGTCGACACGAGCAAGTGGCTGGATATTTGCGGCAATAACTGGGCGCCTGAATGTTGAGTGATTCGCCAAAAGAGGCCATTACTGTCGTTCAGCGACTCGGCTCCGGCAGTCTGAAGAATCATCACCCCCAAAACCAATGGAAGTGCGATGAGACTGCCTCGGTAGAATTTTACAAATGTTGGTCGGGTTCGCCTTAGCTGCTGGTCCAGGAACCACAATGCGACCAGGGGATGGAGGTAGACCAGGCCGAGGCTAAAGCCATCGGGTTGGATCCAATTGAACGCGCTCAAAGCCAGTAGCACCGGGATGGTCCACGTCCAGTCTTTTCGCCTCTGTTTCGACCTTAGCCGTATTAGGTATCCAATCCACACAAGGAGAAGTGAATTCCAGATAGCGATGACGGTCGCGAACTCCTCTTCGGACCAAGTCTGGTAGCGATACATTAAAGGCAGTGATACGTAGAGTAGGGTTAACACTCCCAGTCCGACGAAAGCCGTCAGGAAGAAAGGACGTGACTTGCCGAAACGAACAGGCAGTCGAGTCAGAAAGTAACGCAGCTCAAACCAATTGTGAGGACCGGCAAAAACGAAAACTGTAACGATCGAAAACTGAAGCGGCATCCAGACAGACAATGAGGCGCTCAGCACGATCCAGACGATGAGAATCCCAAGAAATGCATGAACTCCCGATCGATTTGACGCGCTAAGACTTGTTCTGTGGAAGAGAGCTACATCACCAACGCGCTGCAAGACTACTCCTCGCCGGTTCCACCCTCTTTGCGGAGGGGAATAATGAGTCGCATGTTTCTGCCTTGCTCGTCGGGAACTATCTCCACGTCAAGTCCGCCCACGGTAGACTTGCCTTCTGATAATGATTTTGGAAGGCTCCGCCAGCGGTAATAGCCCGGAGGTCCCGCGTTTCCACGAGTGACGATGGTCGCAACTCCAAGCGTGGCGACAAACATCAATCCAATTACAATCGCCTTCTTAAAACGGCTGGGTGGAATCGAACGTCGCGCCGAACGCGCCAGCCAAACACCCGCAAACGAAATTGACAGAAAAAGCAAAACGCCCGAAATGATGGTCCGCGGTGAACTACGAGAGATCGACGTGGCAAAAGTCCGATTGTGGTCTATTCCGTCCAGTGCCGCTCGAAGCTCTTGCAGTTGCGACTGCGAAATTTGAAGGCGCGCTTCATATGACTTGGTATCCGGAACGATTTCAAGCCCGGTGTGAAGAACAATCTTTCCTTGAGTTGCCGGTGTCGGTTTCGGTGCCCGAATGTCTGCATTTGCAAACGAGATTGTCGTGAGTGTCAGGGTTACAAAGCAGATGACGATAAGAATGAACTTCATGGAGAAACTCCTTTCGCTGAGCTTTCCGTCTTTTGGTCGGCGGAAAGCTTATAACTACGCCGAGTGCGTGGCAATGATTTCGAACGCAATCTGTGGATAGTCGTGTCACGCCTTTGTTAATTAAAGCGGCCCATTTTAGGTTTCTCACAAGGGCATGTACAATTATGGCCGAGGTATTAGATGGCGCGCGAACTTAACGTAATCAGCAATATTCAAAAGGTACGTCAACCAAAGCCCGAGTGGCTCCGCATACGTTTAGGCGATCCCACCAACCAGAATCAGGTCTTACAACTGATCGAGGGATTAAACCTGCACACCGTGTGTCAGGAGGCCCGCTGTCCCAACATTTTTGAATGTTGGTCTGACCGCACAGCTACGTTCATGCTTGGCGGTGACATCTGCACCCGTCATTGCGGTTTCTGTGCAGTTGGCAAGGGATTACCAGGCAGTCTCGATGCAGAAGAACCGCTGCATGTCGCCGAAGCAACCAAACATCTGAATCTTGCTCACGTCGTGATTACTTCGGTCAATCGGGACGACTTACCCGACGGCGGCGCCGCGCATTGGGCAGAAACTATTCGCCAGGTGCGAGTCGTCAATCCTGGTTGCAAGATTGAGGTTCTGATACCTGACTTCAATGGCGATGAAGCTGCCCTCAACACCGTTCTTGATGCCCAACCGGATGTGCTCAATCACAATACCGAGACGATTGCGCGGCTGTATCGCAGGGTCCGCCCTGATGCTATCTATCAGCAGTCACTAACACTGCTCGAGCGGTCTGCTGCGCGTCGAGACCTTGAAGCTCGAGGAATGTTAACTAAGAGTGGAATAATGGTGGGTCTGGGCGAGACCTTCGACGAAGTAGTTGAACTGATGAAAGATCTTCGATCGGTGTCGTGCGACATTATGACGATTGGTCAATATCTACAACCACACGCTCGTCGCTTACCGGTAGAGCGTTACGTGACTCCTGCTGAATTCGCAAAGTGGCGAGAGATAGGAATGGATATGGGCTTTCATCATGTCGAATCGAGCCCGCTCACTCGTTCCTCTTACCATGCTCGTGAGCAGGCATCATAATCATCCACCGATTTCGCTGATTAACTCACCGCTTCTGTACATTCTGCGCATATGAAAGCTGTAATCTTCAAGCAACACGGTGGTCCAGAAGTCCTCGAATTCACCGATGTCGAAGATCCAAGACCCAAAGCCAATGAAGTCCTCGTTAAGGTAAGAGCCTGTGCACTGAACCATCTTGACCTGTTTATCAGGCGCGGCCTGCCGGGAATTCAAATTCCGCTCCCACACATTTTAGGTAGCGATATCTCGGGAGTTGTTCAATCTGTCGGGGAATTGGTCAGTTGGGTCAAGCCCGGCGATGAAGTGATAGTTCAGCCGGGCGTCTCGTGCACGCATTGCGAAGCCTGTTTGAGTGGTGCCGACAACCTTTGTCGCGAGTACGACATGATTGGCTACCGGCGAGATGGTGGATACGCAGAGTTGGTGGCGGTTCCCGGCATTAACATCGTGCCAAAGCCGCGCGAAATATCCTGGGAGGAGGCGGCGGCCCTACCCCTGGTTTCAATTACCGCGTGGCACATGTTGGTGACCCGGGCGAGCGTGCAGCCGGGCGAAAATGTCCTAGTTCACGCAGCAGGTAGCGGCGTGGGCTCGATTGCGATTCAAATTGCAAAGTTACGCGGAGCCCGAGTTATTACCACAGCGAGCTCCGAAGAAAAGTTGATCAAGGCTAAAGAGTTAGGTGCTGACGAGACCATCAACTACACCGCTGACGATTGGCCCAAGCAAGTCAGAAAGTTGACCGGTGGTCGAGGCGTCGATGTAGTGGTTGAACACACGGGCGCTGAAACATGGCCCGGCTCAATAAGTGCGTTAAAGAACAACGGAAGGCTTGTGACCTGTGGCGCCACGAGTGGTTACGATGCTCGCACAGATCTACGACAGGTCTTTTACCGTCATCTGACCTTGTTGGGTTCCTTCATGGGATCCAAATCTGAATTGCTTGAGGTTTTAAAGTTTGTAGAACAAGGAAAGATCAAAGCAATCGTCGATACTGCGCGTCCCTTATCCGAAGCTCGTCAAGCCCACGAGGCGCTCGAGAATCGAGCTCAGTTTGGCAAGGTTGTCCTAATCAATAATCCTTAACGATTGATCGATCAACCTCTCACTTTCCGGAATAATCCTCGGCAATGAACCTCTTCTTCAACAGGTTCAAATTCCCTTCCTCAAGGTTGAAGTTTGTCCCCGCTATAACCTTCTTCCCTTCGTCAGTCGTCACCCAGTCCACTACTTGAGGAGCCGTCGTGCGCAGAAACGCTCCATCGTCTTTGTCGAGTGGCTTCCCGTCTTTCCTCGAGAAGATCCAAATGTATGTGTACTGACCGTCCTTGATATATTTTAGGTCCTTTTCAAATCCTGTCAGGGGGGATGCTTGCTTCGTCGGCTCGGCGGGAGGAGCCGGCTCGGAGGCCTGTTGTGTCTCGGATTTACTACAGCCCCATAGGCCAAGCAAAAGGGGCAACAAAATAAAACCTAAAGATATCTTTCTCAAAGACTTTCTATCCATCGCTTACTATTCACCTCTTCATTACTTCCGGTTGGTTCCGGGAACGATTATTCCTCCAGGTATTCCTTCTTCCAGTTCGTTATCTGTCGGCGTTGTGTCCAAATCGTCTGTTGGTCCAATTTTTTCATCGCGAATGTGCATGATTGTGCACTCTTCATCCTCATAGACGATATCGAACCATCCGCTTTCCCGGGCCGTTGAGAAGAAGTCGTGATGATTGTTGTCGGAGAATACATAGCGTGACTTAAAACGATCGCGGATCAGTGGTCCGGGATTCTCTTCTTGGCCCAGGGTTATTCGCTCATAAAGCCGCGACAGAGTCGGGTCCTTGTCATAAAGATAACTTGGATCGAGACCTGACACGTAGTAGTGAGTCGAGTCGTAATAAAACAATCGCGGAAAATCATCCCAGTCCGTATTGAAGACAATCTGCCCGGGCGGGATGTTTTGTCGCATCCAATCGGCCCCGGCCTTGTAGAACTCATGGCGCTCACTTGTGCCTATCTCCTTTACTTCAGAACGGAGATTGAAGAATAGGACTATTCCGAGCAGCAAAACTATCACTATCACACCGACTGTCCGAACTAGTTCGTCTATTTCGCGCGTTTCCTTGTTTCTTTTGAAGTCGTGGTCCAGGAACGGCTGAAGCTCATCCAGGACATCTGACGGAAGCTTCAAGCCTATTCGTGAACCCAACCATGGTTGCAGTGAAAATGCAGCGAACAATATCGCAAAGGGTGGCCAATATTCGGCAATTCTCTTCCAACGGGCCGTCATGATCATCAATACCGTGGCAAAGAGCAGGAAGAAGAGTGACTGATAAGAGCGTTTACGTTCGCCCGGATCGAATGCCACGTAACCTACGATCATCGCAACGCAGGCGACCAGGGAATTGCCCAGGAATTCCCATGAATCATACGGATACCATTCGGAACCAACCTTGGTCGAAAAGTCGGATGTTGTCAGTTTTAGTTTTATATGTTCTTCAAGGAGTTGCAGGTTATGCGGAAAATAGGGATTGATGATCAAGCCTGCAACAACTCCCACTGATACAAACACCAGGGCGCGCCATTCGAACCTGTGCTCAGTCCATGCAATCACCGCTACCCAGAGCACTGCCGCTAACAAAAGAAGCACGAACATGTCATAGGTGAGTGTAAACATGAACGCAAGGGGTAACAGCAACCAATTCTTCCGGCGAAAGAAGAGGTGGGCCGCAACAACAAGATAGATGATTGCCAGAGGCGGAGCCTTGGCCATGTTCATTCGGAAAATGAACGGCGCTGAACAAGCTAGTAACGCAACCAGCCATACCAGCACGTAGCTGATGCGATATCGCATCAGCAACCAGTAACAAGAAAGGAGTGCCAGGCCTCCGAAGACTACCGACCCGATCTTTGCGCCCAGGCGTGGATCAGAGAAGCTTGCAAAAGGCATCTGGAAGATGTGGAAAAGAAGATGATGGTCTACGTAGTCTTTTGGATTGAGGGTTGTAAGCGGCAACCATGGAAAGGTTGGTGAGAAGGTCCGGTTCTTGATCGACTCCAATAATACTCGAGTCCATTTGATGTGGTAGTAGCCGTCAAAGTCGCCGCAGCAGATAGAATCCGTCGAAAACTGCAATTTCCAAAAGACCAATGCGATGGCGGCGGCGCCAATAACAAACTGGACTATTCGAATGGTGGTCTCGGACTGAAAGCCGGGGAGTTTGGAGGCAGTTTTCATCTATCGCTCAACTGGTCCCGATATAAAATCACAGTTGTTCGATTAGATCGAGTAACGCGCGCGGATCAATGGGTTTCGTCATGTGAGCAGTAAAGCCCGCTTTGGCTGAACGTTCCCGGTCGTCGAACATCGAATAGCCAGTGACCGCAACCATTGGAATAGATTCGTAGCCTGGAAGCATTCGCAGCTCTCGTGCGAGTTGATAACCATTCATCTCGGGCATTCCGATATCTGAGATTATCACATCAAATTGGCGTTCGCGGGCAACTTTAAGCGCACTCATCGCGGAAGCGGCGGTGACGACTTGATAGCCGGCATGCGTCAGTAACACCGACAGCATCTCGGTTACATCGGCAACGTCATCAACCACGAGTGCATTTGGGTGGGCTGGTGGTCCTTCGCGTTCCTTTGCTGTTCTGGAAGCGGGTGCCCGTTCGTTATTGGAATAGGATGAGTTTGGAGTGGATATATAGGCCTTGAGTTCCGAAACGAATAGATAACTACCGCCTTGCATTTTTGGCCTTTCCGCCGGGGACCATCCGACGTAACTTTAAGTGGCAAACACGCTTAATTTATCTGAAAGAGATCAGACATGTCTAGAAAACTGAGGCGAAGGGCTGTTTTTGGACGATTTTGGGCCCTTGTCTTGGGCCCCGGGGTCTTGGACTTTTGCCTTTGACCGTTGGGCTTGGCATTTCAAAATCAACGGCAAAGGTCAAAGACCACAGATCGAAGTCCCGAGACCAAAGATCAAAGTCCAAAACTCAAAGTCGCATCTCACAACGTCTTCGTAGACACTGTGAGATTATTCTGGTAGGTTGAGCGAAACGGCAAGCGTAATGGTTTCGATCTACCTGGCCGGCCTGATTTTTAATACCGCTTCAAAGATTTACTCCGGGCCACAGGGGACATCAGCATCCACTACGAGGCCGGTAAATTCGCAAAGGAGAGGGACGAGAGAATGGTAGCAAGAAAGGGAAGTAAGAAGAGCCGAGGTGCGCGTAAGAGTGCCGGTAAAGCCTCGAAGAAGAAGACAACAAAGAAGTCAGCTTCACGCGGATCAGCTAAGAAGTCGACCAAAAAAGCCGCAAAGAAGAGCGCTTCAAAAAAAGCTTCAAGCAGCAAAGCTAGCAAGACCACCAAGAAGGTAGCAAAGAAAACCACCAAGAAAGCGGCCAAGAAAACCACGAAAAAAGCAGCGCCGAAATCTACTAAAAAGAAAGCTGCAAGCCGCCGCTCAGCTCCAGTTAGTGCTCCGATGGCCGCTGAAACTGAAGTCTCCGAAGCTCCGACCCCTGATTCTTCAAGCAGCCCCGGACAATTGGATAGCGATACCTCTCAACTCGATAACTCGAGCGTCGATGATGAATAGTGGCTGGCTCGCTCCTAGTTAAGGTCGCAGTTACGTTTGCAACTGGCTACCAGTCAAGATGTACCCAGCCGGCAACCTTTTCATTCCCGTCGAGCACGGTCGTCTGGAGGCGATCCTTAAAGAGCCCGCTAATCAATCGCGGAAGGGCGTAGCGCTCGTTCTTCATCCACATCCCCTCGGCGGCGGCACCATGCACAACAAGGTTGTGTTTCGTGCCGCCGCAGCTTTGAATGAAGTCGGCCTGACCACTTTAAGAATTAACTTTCGAGGTGTAGGTCAGAGCAGCGGTGTGCACGATGAGGGTCGCGGCGAAATGAATGATGCACGCGCGGGACTCGATTACCTCGCTGACCAGTTTCCAGGTGAGAAAGTTTTAGTTTGTGGGTTCTCATTTGGCGCTCGCGTCGGGATGGAAGTTGGCATGACCGATCCTCGAGTACAGTACCTGATCAGCATCGGAACGCCCCTAAAGTCGTTTGATTTCAGCTTTCTCGAGAGATGCAGAAAACCTCTACTGTTTGTTCACGGCGAACATGATGAGTTTGGAGAAGTGGCAAAATTGCGCGAGTTATTTGCAAAAGTTCGTGCGTCCAACGAAGCGGAGCTCGTAATTATTCCCGACACGGGTCATTTCTTCGATAACCATCTCGATGAACTTAAACAGGCAATCAGTGATTGGGTAACCAAACAGATACCAGGTTAATCGCTCTTGTTGTCGGTTGGACCAATACTGATGAAGTTAGAGGTTGCCGGCCGCTTGTCTCTTATCCGCAAACGAACAATTGTAAACGCCACGGCACAAACGATCGCGGCAGCAACACCGCCCAGTAGTAGTTTCCCTAAATCGTTAAAATTGGTCGCCTCCTCCTGTAGGTAGAGGACGAGTAGTACGCTGCTAATTGAGATGAGCATCGTTATGGTCCATCCTTTCTTAAAAGTACTGTCTATCTTTAGCGAGCGATAGATGTTTATTAGACAGCGCGCCAGTAGGGTTTGTTCCAACTAGTAGATCCTTGGAAAGACCGGAATATTCACACGAGCGCGCATTGGTTCAATAGGTTATCTTTGATCGTGAAGGAGTTATCTGAATTATGACTGACAAACGGGATCCCGCAATTCGTATAACGTTGTTGCCCCGAGACACAAACTCCCAGGGAACGATTTTTGGTGGGGTGATCTTAAGTTACATCGATACTGCCGGCGCGATTGAGGCCCACCGGCACACGCGAATGGACCGTTTTGTGACGGTGGCGATGCGCGAAGTGATTTTTCACAAGCCTGTTTTTGTCGGGGACCTCGTTAGTTTCTACTGCGAGACGGTTCGAATAGGCACAACGTCAATCACAGTGAGAGTAGTGGTTGAAGCTGAAAGACTCGGGAGGGACGGCCAGGTTCGTGTAACCGAGGCTGAAGTGGTTTACGTAGCGGTGGATAAGGAAGGCACCAAGATTAGGATCAAGAGGGCAGATGAATAGGGATGGTGCTGTGTTGGTCTTTGATCTTTGTAGTTGGGGCTTTGTTCTCTTCAAAACTACCAACCCGAAAGCCCAAAGACCAAAGATCAAAGCGCCCCCCTCAATTTATCTTCGCTTGCATCCTCCGGAGTGAGACCGCAGCCTCTGTAAAATCAGGCTTCTCCTGCAAAGCCAAACCGTAGTGTTTTGTTGCTTCAAGAAATTTTCGCCGGCTCTCATAAACTCGCCCGAGATTGAAGTGCGGGAAAGCGTACGAGTCGTAACGTGGCGCGAGCAAAGCGCGCCTGAACCAACGTACCGACCCATAGGTGTCACCCTTTGCAAGTAAGTAACTTCCAATGTCGTTGTACGGATTGCCTAGCGTTTCATCAACTCTAATAGCTTCCAAACACTCGGAGATAGCGTCATCGTAACGCTCCTGGAAACTGTATACCCAGCCGAGAAACGTATGAGCTTCAGCGGTTGGATGGGTCTCGATCGAGCGCTTGTAAAGTTCGATGGCCCGCTCGTAGTCATGAGCGAGTTGTGCCTCGTACGCTTCGTGGAATAGTTGTTTCGCTTTGAAGCGTTCCGCTGAAGAATGATCGTCGTTCACAATTCTTACTCGCAATCAGTTTGCGGTTTTGTCGTCTTATCTAACCTGGTTATGCGACCTTCGACTCGTGGCCTCACAACCTTTTGAACTCTTATCAAACGCTGCAGGACGTCAGAATCCAGGGGTAATTTTTCGGGTGGTGTAACCACCGGAGATCCTTTCAACATCGAATATCCATCACCTCCATCAAGCGCAAGGAACGTCGTGGTGGTTAAGGAATATTTTCTGGTCTCGTTCAGCGGCTGTCCATTCACAGTTATGTCGACGATCCTTGATCCAGCCTTTCGTGAAGCATCGAACGAGAACTTGATACCTGATACCTGTGGGAAGGCTCCAGGTTGCGAATCTTCGGCACTACGACTAACACCGTTTTCAATTGCGGCGCGCAGAATTGCCCCGGTTACTTCAAGCTTGATTAGTTTGTTTTTGAACGGAAGGATCGACAGCACATTGCGGACGGTCAATCTACCTACACCTATTATTTCGTCAGCACGAATCGAGCCCCCATTGATGATCGCTACATCCGAGCCAGTTGCGCGACGATATGAATCGGCTACAAGGTTTCCGACATTTGTTTCTTTAGTTCGGTTCTCAGCACTTCTTGCATCCAGCGGCACAGCCGTACGGCCCACTGCTTGCGCCAGTTGAGCGAGCAGTCCCGCATATTTCCGGTAAACAGTAAAGAATTGAGGATCTTCTTTGGTTTTACCGTCAACTTCGATAACTTGCCAGTCAATGCTGTCCAACTCTCCTGACGGACCAATATTCAGATCGAATCGTCCCAGTTGCCGAGCGTCTGCCGTCATTTTAAAAATGGGGGCATGACCTGCTTGCGACTCCAGGAGCGTGTGTTCGTGTCCTCCTATAATTAAGTCAACATCCGCACAGCGCGCAACTTCTTTGTCTTCACGCAGCGAAAGATGAGTCAAAGCGACGACAACCTTAGCTCCCTGAGCGTGAATTTCCGGAACGACCTGCTTCGCAGTTTCACAAGGATTGCGAAACTCGACATCTGGTCCTGGTCGCGAAGTCGTCTTAGTTTCGGGTAAGACCAGGCCAAAAATACCTATCTTCACGCCGTTAAACTCTCTTATGACGAATGACTTGGCGTCACCAAATGGTTTTCCTGTTTTTGTGTCGATTACATTGGCAGCAACCCAGCCAAACTTTGACTCCGTCATTCGCTGTTTCAGCACGTCTGGTCCAAAATCAAACTCGTGGTTTCCGAACGTAGCATAGTCCAATCCTGCCGTATTCCAGGCCTCGATCATCTGCGCGCCTTTGTAGGTAATCGACTCAACAGATGGAGAGATTGTGTCGCCCGCAAGGAGGAATAGGGTGTTTGGGTTCTCAACCTGTATTGCCTTCCGCAGTGTAGAGACGCGAGCGATACCTCCCTCTGTTCCCTGGTCCACCGGGGTAAATTGGTAGACGTCGTTGAGCTGCAACAGGGTAACTCGAACGTTACAGTTCGATTTCTGTTGTGCAGTTGCAGAAAAAGCACAGCAGGTTATTAAGAGGATCGTGATGAACGATCTGAGCGTGTTAGACAAGTGACGTGGCATGATTCTTTTACCTTCGGAATGAGTTAACGAAGGCCTTGAATTATACTCATTGACGAAACACTAGAATAGTTTTTGCGGTATCGTAACTGTGCTTGGAGCGAAAGATTCAGACATGACGCCGACCGAAACGTTTTTCATTACTGGCTTTCCCGGTTTTATCGCTACTCGATTGCTCCATCGTTTGGCCGTGTCCGGAAGTAAATTCGTGCTTTTGGTCCAACCGTCGTTGATGGATTTGGCCCGATTTGAAATCCGGCAGATTGTGGCTGAAACAAAGCGAGATGTGTCGGATTTCGAGGTAGTGGCCGGTGATATCACACGTGACGGTCTGGGTTTGAGCGATGCTGAAATTGAAATGGTACGTGGAAGGACCACGCGGTTATTCCATCTGGCAGCCGTCTACGACCTTGCGGTTAACAGGGATCTGGCTCAATTAGTAAATGTCGTCGGAACGAAACATGTAAACCAATTTGCGAGGACTTTGCCAAGGCTGCGGCAGTACCACTACGTTTCAACTTGCTACGTGGCCGGAAAAAGAGAAGGAAGGATTCTCGAGACCGAGCTGCAGCACGACAAAGGCTTTAGGAATTTCTATGAGGAGTCGAAATACCAGGCCGAGATGGAAGTAGACCAGCTTAAGCGGGAGTTGCCAATTACTATTCATCGTCCAGCTGTTGTGGTGGGTGATTCCCGAACGGGGCAGATTCCAAAATACGACGGTGTCTATTATCTGATCTTCTATTTGTTGCGCTGGCCCGCGCTGCTATCGCAGATCAATATTGGAAATCACCAGGTGAGCCTGAATCTGGTACCGGTTGATTTTGTGGTTGAAGCAATGTCGGCACTCTCGCTCGATGACTCGGCTATCGGGAAGACGCTTCAACTATCTGACCCTCAGCCGCTTTCGACGTCCGACCTGTTCGACACAATCGCGGATTCAATCAGTGGAAGAAGCTCGCGTGTAACAGCTCCAGCTAGATTGGTCCAATTCTTACTGATGCTTCCTCCTTCGCCTCGCATTACCGGCTTACCTCATCACGCCGTACCCTATTTTTTCGTTAAGCAGACGTACCTCACCACCGTTGCCGGCCGCCTATTGTTGCCGCACGGCATAGTTTGTCCTTCGTTTGGTAGTTATGTGAGGCAGATCGTTGACTACGCCGAACACCACCCCGAGCACCGCCTTATTGTTTAGAAGAGTATGTGTGGTCTGGTCTTTGTGCGATGTCTCGCGCGATCAACCTGGCTGAAGAGGCTGTGTGAAAAACTCGAGCGTAGCAAGGGTCAGTACCGATTCGCGGTAGCGTCGGGGTGAGTCCCCAGTTATCGCCAAGTCATATCAGTCGAGACTCACCCGACGCTACCGAATCGGTACTGACCCTTGCTACAAACCCCCTAAACCCCCGCTTGACATCCTTTTGATTTAGAATTAGTCTAAATCCATCATGAAGGCAGGAAAGTTCAACGTGGCAGACAGAGCGGGTCAGAAGTTGACGCCGCAGCGTGAGGCGGTCTTTCAAGTCATACTTGAGCGCGAAGACCACCCAACCGCCAGCGACATCTTTGAAGCTGCCCGACAGCGGCTTCCAACCATTAGTTATGCCACTGTCTACAACTCTCTGCGTTATCTAAAAGAAGCTGGCCTGGTTCACGAAATTAGCTTTGGCGATTGCGCCAGCCGCTACGACCGCGAAACTGATCGCCACGATCATGCCATTTGTAATGAATGCGGGAAGATCGTCGACTTTGACCTTCCTGAGGCTGCCCAGCTTATGCAAGCCGCAGCACGTAAATCTCGATTCAAGGCTCAGTCGGTACATCTCACCTTGCGTGGTATCTGTCCCGACTGCAAAGACGCTTAATTGAAGAGCGTGTCATTAGGAATATTTCAACTATTTTGGAGGATACATGACAGCAGCAACAGCAGTAGCAGCAGAAAAGGCGATGGTGGGCCAGCCCGCGCCAGATTTTGAAATGGCCTCAACTAAAAATATCGAAAAGCTTGACGACCCGGTAAAGCTGGCAGATTACAAAGGAAAGTGGCTTGTTCTCGTTTTTTATCCACTCGACTTCACTTTCGTCTGCCCTACTGAGTTAACAACATTCAGCGACCGATACCAGGACTTCCAGGATATCGGTGCAGACATCATAGGAATTTCAACCGACTCAGTGTTTTCACACCGCGCCTGGTTGAACACCTCTCGCGATAAGGGTGGAGTGGAAGGTCTGAAGTACCCACTGGCTGCGGATGCTACCAAGAAAGTAGCAGCCGATTACGGTGTACTGATCGAGAATCGCGGTATCGCTCTTCGAGGACTCTTTGTAATCGATCCGGAAGGCATCCTGCGTTACAAGGTCGTTCACGATCTAAACGTCGGTCGCTCTGCCGAAGAGACTCTGCGAGTGATACAGGCTCTGCAAACTGGTGGCCTTTGTCAGGCTGAATGGAAGCCAGGTCAGAAAACACTTAGCTAATAGGTTTGGAACGAGGGTGTCGTGTCGAAACCGGCACCCTCGTATCCGAGAAAATATTTTTTAGGATAAACACGATGGGAATGAGAATTGGAACAAAGATGCCTGCACTTGATGGCGCGACTGAATGGTTTGGCGGAACTCAAGCACACGCTGAGGCCGAATCACTTGGCCGGCCCACGCTGGTCCATTTTTGGTCAGCGAGTTGTGGGATATGTAAAGAGAACCTGCCACGAGTGGCACAGTGGCGAGACGAAAAGCAAGAATTAGGACTACGTGTGATCGCCGTCCACATGCCACGTTATGAAGCGGATACAGACGTTGAAACGGTGAGAGATTTAATCGCTGAGTACAACATTTCTGAGCCCGTGGCAGTCGATAATGAACATAAGTTAAAAGAGGCGTTTCAAAACGAGCAGGGTTACGTGCCGGCTTATTATCTGTTTGACGCGGAAGGAAAATTAAAATGCTTCGCAGCCGGTGAGCGCGGTCTGGATATGTTGAAGTCAGCGCTTGAACGGATGTTAACTCCCGCGCCCGTCGCCGTCACTTCTTAGCGGATGGTACAGTACCGCGAGCGCAGCGACCGGATGATACACTCAAACAGCCACGATCATCAGAATCCAGGCTGAAAGATGAATGTATCATCCGGTCGCTGCGCTCGCGGTACTGTACTGTTGTTTTCAGCTGTTACCCGCCACGAAACTAGTCAATCGAACGAGCAGATAAATACTGACGAACGCACTAACAAGGGCCAGTCCAACCAGCCCGAGAATAATCGCCCCCACAAAGATCCAATCACCAATACTGGCTTCTCGGGCTTCGGCGGCCGACACGGTTGCCCGCCGCTTTAATAATGCCAGATTTAGCTTATTCGATTTGAACCAGGCGTCGGCGACGTCTCCTACAAGCGGTAACGAACCTACCAGATAGTCGATCGCGATATTGAAACCCATCCGCAACAGTGTGATCTTGGGTACTCGATATCGAACTGCGGAAGCAAGGATGTAGAACGAGACGATAGACGTTGCAGTATCGCCAAACCCAGGTATTAACCCGATTATGGCATCCAGCCCGAAGCGCCACCCGAGAACCGGGATTCGAAAAAGGTCGTCCATTAACCATCCCAACCGATCGAGACCAGGCTCGACTGTAAGTTCAGAGACAGTACGGCGATTTTGCAACTCCGATATTTCTTCCAACTTAAATGCTCTCATAATACTTTCACCGAATTCGCGTCATCTGTTGCCAGAAAAATTTACCAACCTTGGCCAGCGCATTGAACGCGTTTTTGTCTCCGGACTTCTGCGGAGGTCCTTGCTTTGAAGGAAGTCCTAACGACGCGGCCAACTCCTGATCAGGCGGCGCTATGTCTTCATCGCCCCTGCGAGAAGTGAGCCAGCGGGTGAATGTACGTGCAATCATCCGTCTTTGTTCGATTGGAGCTTCAGCGACTAGTGCGCTTCTTAAATCTTCGAGCTGGGCTATTTCGAATAGGTTCGCTTTGTAATAGTTTCGCAATGCCGCAAAGATTTTTTCGTCGCCCAGCGAACGTTGCAGTTCGACAAACATCAAAGCGCCTTTGGCGGTGACTATTGCTGCGTATTGGAACGTGTTTCGATAGTCGCGCGCAGGACGATCGGCGTCCATATCGTCGCCGCCGAAAGTGCGATAGAGGCGGTAGACTCCTTTAACTTGATCCTCAAGAACCGCGGCGGCTTTTTCCTCGCCATAGGTATTCTTGTAGTAGACGAGTGACGACCAGCACGACAGTGCTTCGTCTAAGACTGGCTCCTTCGCGGGATCGTTACCGACCGCTCCGCCCCACCATTGATGAGCGACAAGATGAGCGACTGTCCACTCAAGACTCTCTTCGACCGATGGACGTTGCTCGCGGATTATCTCGGGTAAGTTGCGGACCGCCGGCGAGTCAAAGTCGACGAAGAAGGCGCTGGCGATAATTGTCAGCCCTGAGAACTCAGTACTTCCGAGTCCTGCCACTAGCGGAGCCTCTGCGACGCTAATCGTCTTAAAAGGAAGCGCACCGAACAGTGATGTGAAAACCCGAACTGCTGCGGCGGCGGTTGTCAGGGCGCGTTTACCCACGCGCTCGTGCTCCGACAAATAGATTGACCTGACCTTCACGCCCTCGACATCAACCTGATCGCTCCGGAGTCCCTTACCGGCGAGGATTGCGAAATCACGAATCGACGAGGCGGAAAATGTTTGAGAAGACTTCTCACCTTCGGAGCTTCTCTCCGCAGAGGTAAAGACCTCAATTCCCGGCGCAGCTGCGATGGTCACGTTGTAATCCGAGGCTTCGTTGAATATGAAGTCTCCAACAGAAGGCTCCATACGCCGACGCCATTCGTCTCCATCATGCACCGCCAGGACTGGATAAGCAGTAGCGAGCAGCATTAAACCGCGGCAACGAAAATTGACATCCCGAGCGCGTCTCATCTCGCGCTCACTTCGCAGCGCCGCACTAACTTGCTTGACAACATGCGTTGTTAGGCTGGTTTCGTCGGGATCAATCTCTGGAACTGTGCCCTTGAATTTGAGGAAGATCTCCGTGCTTTCATCTGGAGCTACAGGCTCGCGGAGGTTAATGCGCACCGTGGCACCCTGGTCCTCGAGCGAAAATGGTAAAGACGTCTCGCCATTCCCCGTTTTAACTTCAAGTATGTCCAGGCGTGGTTCGTCTTGGTCTGCAGGACCATTAGTGCTCCCGGGTTCGCCAGTCCGCAAGTTTGGGTAAAGGTGAAAGTAGACTAGCGACGAGGGTTTGTCTCCGCGATTGAACCATCGAACTCTTTCCGAACCACTGTAGGAGAGATTCTCAAAATCAAGTTTCAAGTCGATCGAGTATTTGTGTCGTTCGACGGAAGGGGTGTTTTGATGACTAGTACCAAGCGCGACGATGGATTGCAGCGTGGTTGCGGGAAATACGAACACCGCAAGCAGGCAATAAACAAGTCCATTGCGGGTTTTTCGTAAGAGTTCTTTTGCCAGAGACATCAATAAACAGTCCTTACCGACTCGTGCCAATTCTGATCGACTGAATTACATCACCGCGTGAAATGTTATCGACGACGCTCATTCCCGATATCACTCGACCAAAGACTGTATACCCTCCGTCGAGATGCGGTTGTGGTGAATGAGTTACAAACCACTGTGAACCGCCAGTATCCTTTCCAGATAGGGCCATGCCGACTGCGCCACGGTCGTACTCGACCTCGTTGATTTCGCAGCGAATCTGATAACCAGGTCCTCCATTACCGTCACCGCGCGGGTCTCCGCCCTGGATTACGAAATTGGGCACAACCCGGTGGAAAGTAATGTTTCGAAAATAACCCTTCTGCGCGAGCGTCAGAAAATTATCAACATTGAGAGGGGCATCGTTGGGAAGCAACTCAATCGTAAACGAACCTTTGCTCGTAGTCACTACCGCGCGGACGGTTTGGCCAATTCTTGAAATTGCGCGTTTGTAGTCGCGGACGGAGTTGCGCGTCTTGACCGGTCCAATCCTGCTGTCGAAATCCCCGACTTTATTGGCCTTGAGTATAGAGGCTGCACGTTGACGTACCAGAAAGTCGGGAGAGTCGAGGGCCGATTTGATTGCGGCATTTGCGACATCGGTTTTTTGATTACCCAGGGCATCGAGCGTCGAGAGTACCGCGTCGTTCAACTGGTCTGTCATAGCCACCGGTAAAGCGGCGGCGAGATCTCTCGTGTTAGCCTCCGAAGGTGGTAACTCACCCATCAGGTCAGCTGCGGTTGCTCGGATGATCGGATCCGTTTCTTTGAGCTGACTGCGAAGAATGTCGCCCATGTCGGCGGGCTTGTATGCGGCAAGAGCTCTGAGAATATCAGGAACCGCATATTCGGCATGGACCGCCACCAGGGTATTAATTCGAATTCCAGATGTTTTGTAAGCGAGCATGTCACGCAAAGACGACTCGGCGGCTTTTGCTAACTTAGGTTTGTTTTGAAATGAATCAGGCAGGGCTGCGAACTCTCTTAAGCCCGCTGCATACGCCGAAGCCGAGCGCCAATTGAGCAAGACGGATGACACCAGTTTGTACTTGGCGGCCTGGTCTAAACCGAACGAGCTAAAATACGTGTCAGGTCCAATTCGGACGAGAGCTTGCTCAATTTCAGGAGCCGTATGTCCAAACCGATCTCCCGCCTGGTGAAGCCACGCGATTGCCCGCGCATCATCTTTAAGAGGTAGTAAGCGTCCAAGCGCTGTGGCGATCTCCAACACCTCGTTTGACGCCTGTCCGTCGTTAGGGATCTTGTTGCTTAGTTCTGAAGCTTTTTTTAACAGCGGTTCTGAGGCGCGCGAATCTTTCAATGACGCGAGTGAACGAATGGCACTAATTCTCACTCGCAAGTCATTATCGGTGAGTGCCCGGTCGAGCAATGAGTCGAAGCTATCTTTGTCTTCAGTTGCACCCAAGACTCGGGCGGCGTTCGCGCGAACCACTGGGTCAGTGTCACTCTTGAGCAGGACTCGCAGTTGTTCATTTGCATCTTTAGCTTTTAAACGTGTCAGCGCATTTGCAGCATCGGCTCGAATCCGCGGGTCTTTATTACTCACCAATTGGGCCAACACGGGTCCCGCCTCAGTTGGGTGGGATCGTAGAAGTGCGGTGATTCCAAGAAGGAGCAGCTGTCGGTCGGTCGCGCCTTTCATCGAATTGATTATTGCAACACCGAGTTCCGTCGCTCTCGCTTGCTGTTCCTTTGGCAGTGCAGCGGCAATTTTGCCAAGGGCTTCCACCGCTCTTGCTCTCACCAGATTGGATTCGCCGTCGCGCGCGAGAGCGTGAAGTAGAGAATCTGCCCCGGCTGGTGACTCAACTTCTCCCAGTGCGAACGCTGCGGTCGATCGGACTTCCGCAGACTTATCTTCAGACAGAAGGGTGATAAGAGAAGGGACGGAGTCTTCTGTGCCTATCCGGCCAACGGCCAGGGCTGCACGACTGCGAACGGCAGAATTCGAGTTTGTGAGTAATGTCTTCAGATCATTATCCCAATGGCGCTGATCCTCGGCCCGGATGATCTGGATCAGGATGGGTGTTGGAATGAATTTGTCAGGAGTTGGTTTCGGTCCGACCTGGGCGATCAAATTGAGAGCCGATAGTGAATAGGCGATCAGAGTTAGAAGGCATTTTGGCGGATCGAGATATTTTTTTAAGCTCATCAGTTTTTGCAGCGGAAAATTCGACCGGGATAGTGAACGTGACAGACAGCATATCTATGTGACCTGAGCGTCGCTGTCAAGAAAGGCCGGTGAGATTGCGAAAATAAGAAAATTTGGAGTCGAGACGAGACCAAGACGCTGAATATCGGAGAGAGAATGCATAAAACAATAAGGCGCCTCGCTGCGAGTTAGCAGCGAAGCGCCTAAAACTTAAGCAACGGAGGTTGTTTCAGCTAACTGTGTTCGAGACACTTGGAATGCTGGAGCTCTTGCCCCCATCAGCATTGATAGGCTGCATTCTCGAAGTATCGAGCGGTTCGTCAGCTTTCTTTTCTTTCTTGGTCTTATCGGCCGCCGCAGTCATCTGCAACATTTTGCAGCTTCCTTCAAAGACCGCACCCTGTTCGATAATCAATGAGGGTGTTTGAATATTTCCGTTTACTTTTGCTGACCTACCAAGCTCAAGACGTTGAGTGGCGATGATGTCGCCATTGATTGTCCCGTGAACCACGGCTACCGCCACTTCCACGTTCGCATCAACCTTACCGTTTGAGCCGACGATGAGCGTACCACTAGTGGAGCTAATGCGCCCGGAAAGGTGCCCATCAACTCTCATCATTGCTTTAAAATTAGCTTCCCCAGTGACGTTTGTCCCGTTTCCTACGAAACCGCTGAGGTTTCCTTCCTTGATATCGCGCGCTAGAGTCTCGCTCTCCGTCATTGCTCGGGCTGAAGGAGCTGTCGATTCAGCTGCAGGTTTTGCTTCTACGCTGCCCGTCTGATAAGAGGGGTAGGTTTTGGCTGTTGAGTATTCAGGCACTTCCTGCTTGTGGCTGGCGTTGTCGTTATCGTCCTGTTCCTTGGGATTCTTTCCTATCCTGAGCATTATTAACCTCCGTAAGTTGGGGCGCGAGATGTTAACTCACATT
>DASROI010000470.1:0-8866 GCA_035646955.1 Pyrinomonadaceae bacterium | reverse complement strand
GGCGACGGGATTCGAACCCGCAACCCTCAGCTTGGGAAGCTGATGCGCTACCGTTGCGCCACACCCGCTCAAACGAAAAGAGACGGCCCGAAGATAATTAACGCCCGCGTTCCTGTCAAACTTACTTGTAGGGGCGTTCCTTCGCGGGCGCCCCACGCGGCGGTCGGAGCTCTTTCAAGGAATATCCGGACTTGAAGATGGAACGACCACAGAATCTCTTTTAAGAGAGTTTCCGGACTTTAAAATCGGGCGTCCACGGAGGGACGCCCCTACAGATACTTCGAAATTAGATCGGTCCAATGGCCCTGGGCCTTGAGGAGCAACTCGCATACCTCGCGAACTGCGCCGTTACCGCCCTTTGCGTTAGTAACATAATGAGCATGCGCGCGAGTCTCTTCGGTGGCATCAGCGACTGCCACTGCGAGTCCAGCGAGTCGCAACAGGGGAATGTCGTTCAGATCATCTCCTATGTAGGCCACCTCGCTCTCCGACACTGCAGCCTCTGCGATAATCTCTTTAAAAACTCCAACCTTGTCTTCAAAACCCAGCTTCAAGTATGACATACCGAGCCCACGAGCCCGGCGTTCTACAGCGCCCGACAAACGACCGGAGATCACTCCCGATTTGATCCCACCTCGATGTAACAGTTCAATTCCAAGTCCATCGCGCGCGGCGAAAGCTTTCTGATCTCCATCATGTTCGAGCACCCAGAGATGGCCGTCAGTTAAGACGCCATCGCAGTCCATCAGCAGCAACTTTATCTTCGCGGCGCGGCTTTGAATCGTCTGGTCCATGGGTCTCTACTTCACATCGAACAAATCGATACCGGATAATTTCCAGGCACCACCTACCCGGGACAGTAGAAAAACTGCGGTGCCATTTCCCTCAGTACCCAACTTTCGGAGCCTGACCGTAACATCAGCCACCAACAAACCACCACTTAACTCCTCGGTGCGCACCACACGAGTCTCCCAGACATCAGTACCAATCGTCGCGTTGATAAATTTCACCAACTCGCCGGGAACCACACGCGATTCAAGATCAGCCCGTTTGTTAGTAAGCACCGCTTGTCCAAACTGAGTAACAAACGTGCGCGCGGATTCGTCAATTGGAGGAGCCGTGTTTGCAGCAGCTTCTGCCCGAATGCGAGCCGCATGCGCTGCCAGTGATGAAGGAAAGTCACGACTTGCGATTATGGCTTCGTTAAATCGTTTCGCCGCTTCTGCCGGCTGATTGCGTTTCATACTAATCTCACCAAGACCAATGTTGGCCCAGGCAAGCGTTGCGGTGAACGGCAAGGGTTCATTGAGAGATGCCTGGAAGAGTTTCTCAGCCTCATCCAGTTTGTTTGCTCCAAGCAGTGCCCGCGCCAGCAGTATCCTTGCTTCCTGTAAGCGTGGCGCAGCCGCCAGTAATTCGCGCGCAGATGCTTCTGCCTTCGCAAAATCCTGGGCACCCAGCTGCGACGAGATGTCATTCAGTGCATCGTTTAGGTCTTTGGTGTGCGGTACAACGTCATTACCATAGCTTGTTTGCGGGTACAACTTTCCGGGATCCACTTCGACCCGCACGATTTTGGAAGTAGTCTTGAATGCTACTTCCGAAAAGTTTTTCGCTGGAATTGTCGCCTGAACAGTAATGACTTCGCCCCGGTCAGTGGTTGCTACTACTGGAACGTTGACATCAACTGAACCAAGGTTTCGTAGGGCAGACACCCATTCAGCGCCACGCTGCTGCGGTAAGCCAACCAGCAGATCAGTATCTACAACCTGGTCCAATTGCTGGTCCAACTGAGCCTTTAACGACTCTCCGCCTTTTTCATTGAGTGCCGATCGGACCGAGGCAAGCGTAACACCATTAGGGTTGTTAGTTGCGAAATCACGCAGGAAACTCAACAACACATCCCGGCCCAGGGAACGGTCAATCAGACGCCAGACCATCGCGCCTCGATTCGGCACGGAATTATAGTAAGTACTATCCATCTGATTTGTTACTGCCAGCGGAGCATCACGCTGGGCCACTGTTGTATATGCGATCCGCTCGCGATATAGCTCTGACTGGACTGCTTCACGACCGAATTGCTTCTCGATAAATAACGTAGCAAGGTATCGAACCAGGCCGTCCTTTAACACGCCACTTCCCTCGCCCCGGACCGCGACGCGGCCTCCGATCCACAAGCGAGCAACGGTTTCCGATACGGCCAGCGCGGTCGCCGCATCAATCCTGGGCAATCTAAGGGCGTCAGCGTCAAAAAGGAGAGTTCCTCCGTCACTGAAACCAGTGCCTCTTCTCACCGCCACGAGACGGATAGGTACATCGGGCGCTGGTCCAAGCGAGGTGCTAAAAAATGTACGCGCGGCGCCGGCAAAGCTAATCAATGTTTCTGCGCCTTTTCGCTCCACTGCGTTTGCCCCCTTCGGAGCTAGAACAATGACGCCTTTGTTGTCCCCCGAACCCTCGATCCGGTCCCAATCTCCCTGGACAAAGAAAGGTTGACCGTGAAGCGATTGGTCAAATGAAATTGAACCTGCTTGACCAGTCTTCTCCGTTCCTCCAGCCACCGCATTAGGTAAGTTGACGGATATCCGGTAGGGCGCTGTGTCTGCTCCCCGGATTGTGAATGGTGTGTTGGGCATAGGAAACCAGAACGAGTCTGGCAGAAACTCGGTGCCAATTGGACTGATCGCGGCGAGACCGCTGTTGCTCTCCACCGGAAATGTGTAGTTGACCGTAACACTTGTACTGCCGTTAGGAGCGACCGTTGAAGGCAGACTAATTTCAAACTTTTGCAGATCGGGTTTTGCTTCGGCACCTTGACGAAAAGTAGCTGGGGCACCGGCAACAGCGACTGACTTCATGCTGACCTTTGAATTCAGTCTTACCGTGAGCGTCCGGCCCTGGCCATTTCCAACATTCGTCGCATTGAGTGTCGCCGCGACGGCGATTAGTCTTTGCTCTTGCTGTACGTTGACGTTTATGTCGAAAGAATTGACTTGCCAGATAACTGTTGAAGTTTGACCGATTGCGAGCGGTGTTTGCAGCAGTAATAGAAAGAGTGAGAAAGCAATTATCGTTTTCATGTTGGACAGTAAAGGTGGCGGACTGCAAAAATATTAAAGACTGTTTACGAGCTTGTGTATGTCGCGAATTGTTTGAAGCAGTGGCTCAAGTCGGTCCAGATGCAAAGCATTCGGACCATCTGATAACGCCCTCTCCGGCTGTTCGTGCACTTCCATAAACACTGCATCGACACCGCAGCCGACGCCTGCGCGAGCCAGGGGTTCGATGTATTCGGATTGCCCGCCAGTTGCATGTCCAAGTCCCCCAGGTAACTGCAGAGAGTGTGTTACATCGAAAACCACAGGTACTCCAAAACCGCGCATAATCGGAAAAGAACGCATATCAACGACGAGATTGTTATAACCGAAGGTGGCTCCTCGCTCAGTCAATAAGAGTTTGCGGCAACCTGCTTCATGGACCTTGTCAACAATGTTTCGAGCATCCTGCGGCGCCAGGAATTGGCCCTTCTTAATGTTGACAGCGCGACCAGACCTGGCCGCTTCAATAATCAGGTCCGTCTGCCTGCAAAGAAACGCGGGTATTTGAAGAATGTCAACAACCTCAGCGACGGCAGCTATCTGCGAGACGTCGTGAACATCGGTCAGGACAGGAACTCCGACTTCTTTTTTGATATCAGCAAGAACTTTTAGACCAGCTTCGATTCCAAGTCCGCGGAAACTCTTTATTGATGATCGATTTGCTTTATCAAATGAAGCTTTATAAACATAATCGAGACCGACAGCCCGCGCACGAGAGGAACATTCGCGAGCCATCATCAGTGCGTGCTCAGGACTCTCAATAACACATGGTCCGGCGATGACAGTTAATCGGCCGTCTCCAAAGGTCACATTGCCGACAGAGAATGGCTCGATATGAAATCTATTTTCCATTTGATTGATTCGTTTGCCTGATTAAAAAGGCTTCTTGAGTATACGCTTGACCTTGCTCATAAACGAATGGCCCTTGCCATCTTTTTTCTTACTGTCGTCCTTCTTTTCGGCGACTGATGCGCTGGGCGAACTGCTCGGCGCTGGAGTTGGGCTTGCGGTCGGCGAGACTCGCGGAGTTGGAGTTACCGTGGCCGTCCCATTAGCATTTATCATCATCGGAACTGATGGCCGATTATTTGAGTTCATGAGCACAATCCCGAAAATCGACAAGGCAATCACAAAGATCGTCAAGCCAGCCCATAATAAAGTTCTCGTGGGAACTCTCGCAGGCACTGACACATCCACACGAGAAAACTTGCTCTTCTCGTCGGCGCTGGACGTCTTGTGGTTGCGAACTGGCGTACCACCAATAACTTTGACTTCATTCGATCCGGAGCTGAGCGCACGCGCTTCGCGAACGCGAGAAAGGTCGACGACGAGCCGGCCGGAAGGAGACTCGCGGCTTATTTCACGCAAGGCATCAATATCGGGCGTGCTAATCAGCGCGTGATGTTCCAGACCTAACCTGTCCGCCATTTCTAAAAGCTCGTTGCGAAGGGCCGCTGCGTTTGGAGGTCGATCTTCGGGAGCTTTCTCAAGCGTGTGTAGTGTTAACCGCTCCAAGTCTTCCGGAATTGAAGCAACAATTTCGCGCGGTGGACGAGGGAACTCCGTCGATTGCTTCAAGGCAATCGCTAAAGGTGTTGGACCACTGAATGGAGTCATCCCGGTCAACATCTCGTAAAGGATGACCCCCAGACTATAGACATCTGCAGCCGGGGTTAACTCAAGACCGTCACACTGTTCCGGAGACATATAACGCGGAGTCCCAAGCATCGTTCCCAGTTGAGTCAACGCCATCTGATCGTCGTCGATAGTTTCCGCAGCCAGTTTGGCTATTCCAAAATCGAGTACTTTGACGATTGACGGAACATCAGTACTTTGCGTTACGAGAATATTCGCCGGCTTCAGATCGCGATGAATAATCCCAGCTTCATGCGCTGCGGCAACCGCCGCAGTGGCTTGCAACATCAGCGACACTGCTCGGGCAACTTCGAGCGGCGCTTCCCGCGCCAGAATGTCTCGCAGCGTTCGCCCCTGCAGGAGTTCCATCACGATGTAAACAAGTCCATCGGGCGTTTTTCCAAAATCAGTAACTGACACTGCATTCAAGTGCTGCAGCCGGCCCAATGCTTTTGCTTCTCGTTCAAATCGAATCCGAGCAGACTCATCTTCGACTAATCGAGGATGCATGATCTTTACCGCTACTGCTCGATCGAGAGTTAAATGACGAGCCTTGTAGACATTTCCCATGCCTCCGCCGCCCAGACGTTCTTCGAGGCGATACTTGTCGTCGAGAATCGTGCCGATAAGCGGGTCAATCAAGGTTTGAGTTTCGTCTCCAGGCTGGGCGTGTAGCGGAGTCAGATCGTCCGGACACGCTTGGACGTCAGAAGGGTAGTGTTTTCCGCATGTGGGACAATAGACCATCAGTTAGCTGTAACTTGGATGAGAGGGCGCAGGAGATTATCGCTTAAACCGACGCGAAACGCACACACTTAGTCCCCGGTACTCGCACTGAATCTCTCGTGAACTACGAGATCAACCTCACCATTCTTCTCGATTGAGGCTTCTGTTTGTAGCCGGTTCTCGTAAGCAGCTTTCACAAACGAGGCAAACAGAGGATGAGCATTCAACGGCTTTGACTTGTACTCGGGGTGAAATTGACAGCCAACAAACCATGGATGCGTTTCCCTTGGCAGCTCAATCATTTCAACGAACTTGCCATCTGGTGAAACACCGCTAAAAACGAGGCCATCATTCTCAAGTCGAGCACGAAATTCTGGATTAAATTCAAATCTGTGGCGATGCCTTTCACTGATCTCATCCGCACCACCATAGATTTCCTGGACCAGGGAGTTTGGAAGAAGTTTGCAAGGCCAGGCGCCGAGTCGCATGGTTCCACCCAACTCTTCAACGCCAACTAGATCTCTGAGTTTAAATATGACGGGGTTTGGTGTTTCCAAATCGAACTCCGTTGAGTCGGCATCTTTTAGGTCAGAAACATTTCTCGCGTATTCAATACAGGCCGTCTGCATTCCAAGACAAATGCCGAAATAGGGCGTTCGGGTTTTGCGAGCATAGTAGATTGCACGGATCATTCCAGCCACACCGCGTTTCCCGAAGCCACCCGGAACAAGGATCGCATCGAAGTCGCGCAGTCGCTCTTCAAAGTCATCTTCCATCAACTCTTCCGACTCAATCCACTTAACATCTACACGCACGTTATTGGCGACTCCACCATGAGTGAGCGCTTCACGAAGTGACTTATAAGAATCTTCAAGCTCGACGTATTTACCGACGATCGCAATCGAGGTTTCGCCGCCCGAAGGCTCGCGAATAGTGGCAACCAGCTCGCGCCACTCAGACAGATCCACTTGCGGAGCCTGGGCATCGAGTCCAAGCTGAGAGACGATCAGGCTGTCTAACCCTTGTTCATGGAAAGCGAGCGGGACATCGTAAATAGTGTCAACGTCTTGAGCACTTATGACTGCCGATTCTTTGACGTTGCAAAAGAGAGCGATCTTGCCGCGCAATTCACGCGAAAGCGGCTTTTCCGAACGGCATAAGAGAATATCCGGCGCGATACCAATTTCGCGAAGATCACGTACTGAATGCTGCGTCGGCTTTGTTTTTAGTTCACCCGCGGCTGCAATGTAAGGCACCAGCGTGACGTGGATGAAAATCGCATTCCCGCTGCCCTCTTCATTTCCCATCTGTCGAATGGCTTCTAAGAACGGAAGAGATTCGATGTCGCCGACCGTTCCCCCTATTTCTACGATCACTACATCCGGCTTATCTTCTTCAGCTACTTTTCGGACGGCGTCTTTGATCTCATTGGTGATGTGAGGAATCACCTGGATCGTTTTGCCGAGGTAGTCGCCGCGACGCTCTTTCTCAATGACCGAAAGATAAATGCGACCGGTGGTCCAATTATTCGCCTTCGAAAGTCGGGCATGGGTAAAACGCTCGTAGTGGCCCAGATCAAGATCTGTTTCGGCGCCGTCGTCGGTTACAAAGACTTCGCCATGTTGAAATGGCGACATGGTGCCTGGATCCACGTTGATATAGGGATCTAACTTTATAAGTGCGACCTGGAGCCCGCGGTTCTCGAGCAAGCAACCTATTGACGAAGCTGCCAAACCTTTCCCGAGACTTGAAACAACTCCACCTGTTACAAAGATATATTTGGGCATCATGTTCACCTTAAAAATTTAAGAGTTAGTTTCTTCGTGGTCTTGAGCTCCAGCTTCGGGAGGATCGCCAGACTCTTGTTCGCCATCGTATCTACCTTCGCGGAAGTCCTCTTGAACCTCCACTGCCTTTTCCATCGCGGGATCTAAAGCCTTTTGAAGACCAATTAGTCCGGCACCCAGCAGTCCCGGTCCTTCTTGCGCACGTCGTTCAAACTCTTCGGTACTTATGTCGTAGGGCTTGCTGAGACGAGATAACCCAAAGATGCCACACCCAAAAAGAACCACTATAACTGCTAATCCAATCCAATCACTCATGATCAAGCCAGGCAAACGTATCCGGCATCCTCGACGATACTCTTAACTTTTTCAAAGTCCTCTGTCGTGTCAACGCCGGTCGAAGACGTGCTCGCTTTAATTGCTTTAATTCTTACCCCGTGTTCTAGCGCGCGTAACTGTTCGAGCGCTTCTAACTTTTCAAGTCGGGTCTGTTGCCACTTCGTAAATTGAAGCAACACATCTTTGCGATAGACATAAAAACCGGTGTGCTTCCTGAAAATCGCGAGCAGATCGGGTTGCATCAATAACGCTTTTTCGAGTGAACCGTATTTCTTAACAGCATCACGAGGAAATGGAACCGGTGAACGAGAAAAGAACAAGGCGTAGTCGCGTTCGTCGAGCACTATTTTGACGAGATCCGGATTAAGCAGGTCACGAGCCGATTCAATGGGTTCCCAACTCGTAACTATCGACGCGCCATCGGCCAACATCATCTCTTGTTCGATTGCTTTCACGCCATTTTCAATTGTGGTTGGCGAGATTAGCGGTTCGTCTCCCTGGACATTGACGACGATTTCGCAATCGGGCAGATGCTCGGCTACTTCAGCAATACGATCGGTTCCGCTCTTGTGCAGCGGGCTCGTCAAAACACTATCGAATCCGTACGCCTGCGCTGCCTCAAGAATCTCCTGATCATCAGTTGCGACAATTACTTGAGTGACGTTTCGGGCAGCTGCAGCTCGCTCGGCAACCCAGCAGATCATTGGTTTGCCGGCAATTGGGAGGAGAGCTTTTCCAGGCAATCGAGTTGAGGCGAGACGGGCAGGAATTACGGCCACCACTCTTTTTAACTGGTTGTTTGTGGGATTTGGCCCCGTGTGATTCACGGGATAACAGATTAGCTTGCGAGGACAAAGACTGTCAATGAAATGTGGAGGAGGGACGAAGGAGGAACTTTAGCGATCATTGGCGCTTCAGCCTCGAACATGGCGTAATAACCCTCGCTCTCATTAAGCTCTGCGTTGCTCTGCGGTTCTCAGCGTTTCTCTGCGTCTCTTCCTGATCCCGAAGCTAGTCGGTTTCTGATCCAAAGCCTAACTTACTGATTTGCTTCTGATCCTGTGAGTCGTACTCCTTTGATTTAACGGAAGCATCGCCTCCGCTTTCGCTCCTTCCCTTCCCGCGCTAATATTCGTCCACCAAGATGAGGGTCTTCTATTCACCGCGCTATTACGCCGACATCGGCCAAACTCACATCTTCCCCATTCGAAAGTTTGAGATGGTTCGCGATCAACTTCTTCGCGAAGGTACTCTGCGTCCAGACGACCTGCTGGAACCTGAGCC
>DASROI010000469.1:0-4123 GCA_035646955.1 Pyrinomonadaceae bacterium | reverse complement strand
CTTGCCTGTCCATAAAGCCATGAAAGAGATCTCTGAGCTGATCTACGAGACCTGCAAGACCTATCTCGTCACCCAGGGTAAGTTCATTCTGATTCTTGAAGCTTTCATCGCGGTGGTCATCATTCTCTATTTCGGCGTTCTGTCCGGAATGGAGATACCTCGAGTGATCATCATTCTTGCTTTCAGTTTGATTGGTATCGCAGGTAGCTATGGCGTGGCGTGGTTTGGCATTCGCGTCAATACGTTCGCCAACTCGCGCACCGCGTTCGCCAGTCTCGAAGGTAAGCCGTTTCCTCTTTATGCAATCCCGCTAAAAGCAGGCATGAGCATCGGCATGATGCTTATCAGTGTCGAGCTCCTGATCATGCTATGCATCCTGCTGTTTATCCCAGGTAGTTACGCCGGCCCTTGTTTTATCGGCTTTGCCATCGGTGAGTCGTTGGGCGCCGCCGCGCTTCGTATAGCAGGCGGCATCTTCACGAAGATTGCCGACATCGGTTCTGACCTGATGAAGATCGTCTTCAAGATCAAAGAGGACGATGCGCGCAACCCCGGTGTTATTGCCGACTGTACGGGCGACAATGCGGGCGACTCGGTTGGACCAAGCGCGGACGGTTTCGAAACCTACGGCGTCACCGGCGTGGCGTTGATTACATTTATTATACTTGGTGTTTCCAACCCACGTGTTCAGGTGCAGTTGCTCGTCTGGATCTTTGTCATGCGTGTCATGATGATTGTCGCCAGCGCGCTTTCGTACTTCGTGAACGACGCAATAGCCAAAGCTCGCTACAAGAATGTCGATAAGATGAATTTCGAGTCGCCCTTGACCTCGCTGGTTTGGATCACATCAATCGTCTCAGTAGTAATTACGTTTATTGTTTCCAAGCTCACGATTCCGGCGCTCGGCGGTAACGAAAACCTCTGGTGGAAATTGGCCGTCATCATTTCTTGCGGAACACTGGCCGGCGCGATTATTCCGGAACTGGTAAAAGTGTTCACTTCTACTGAGTCCAGGCATGTTCAAGAAGTAGTGGTCTCGTCAAAAGAAGGCGGGCCATCATTGAACATATTGTCGGGTTTAGTGGCGGGTAACTTTTCAGCTTACTGGTTGGGATTAAGCATTGTCGGATTAATGGCCATCGCTTATTTCTTCGCAACAATGGGAGACACGTCAGGTTTCTCGGTCGGTTCTTTAATGGTTGATCCGGTCGCAGCTCCGGTGTTCGGCTTCGGACTTGTTGCCTTCGGCTTCCTGGGTATGGGTCCGGTGACGATCGCTGTTGACTCGTATGGACCGGTAACGGACAACGCGCAGTCAGTTTACGAATTGTCCCTGATCGAGCAGGTACCAAACGTCGAAGAAGAGCTGAAGAAAGACTTCAACATCAACGTAAATTTTGGTCGAGCAAAACACCTTCTCGAAGAAAACGACGGTGCGGGTAATACCTTCAAGGCCACTGCAAAACCGGTATTAATCGGAACTGCTGTTGTCGGTGCGACCACGATGATCTTCTCGATCATCATGGCGTTGACGAATGGATTGACGACCAACACTGAAAACTTGTCGTTGCTGCATGCGCCATTCGTTTTAGGTCTGATCACCGGTGGAGCAATCATCTACTGGTTCACCGGTGCTTCAATACAGGCAGTAACAACCGGAGCTTACCGCGCGGTCGAGTTCATCAAGGCCAACATTCGGTTGGATGGTGTTGAGAAGGCATCTGTCGAGGACAGTAAGAAAGTTGTCCAGATCTGTACGCAGTATGCACAGAAGGGAATGTTTAATATCTTCCTGACAGTCTTCTTTTCAACGCTCGCATTTGCGTTCGTTGAACCATTTTTCTTTATCGGTTACCTGATCTCCATCGCTATCTTTGGACTGTACCAGGCGATCTTTATGGCCAACGCCGGCGGTGCGTGGGACAATGCAAAGAAGGTTGTTGAGGTTGATCTGAAAATGAAGGGAACGCCGCTACACGATGCAACCGTCGTGGGAGATACGGTTGGCGATCCGTTCAAGGATACTTCGTCGGTGGCGATGAATCCGGTGATCAAATTTACGACACTGTTTGGACTGCTCGCAGTTGAGTTGGCAGTCAGCTTGACGCGACGTTATGACGGTAATACAACTTTGACTCATATATTAGCGCTCGCTTTCTTCCTCGTGTCGGTGTTCTTTGTTTGGCGCTCGTTCCACGGTATGCGTATTGGAACGGTTGCAGTTGAATCCGCGCCAACAACGACCGCAGTCAAGAGTGCTGCCGGCGACTAATAGTGGACGTTAATAACTAACGAGATCCGAAAAACATGAATACCTTTTCAAGAGTTGATACCCTGGTCCCAACCGCACTGGCTCCACTTGATTCAGTGCGGTCGGTTGGGTTGGTCTTTGTATTCAGTCTGTTTATTGCCGCCTGCGCTCAATTTTCAATTCAGATTGGTCCAATACCAATCACCGGTCAGACTTTTGCTGTACTCTTGACTGGAGCGCTACTGGGCTCACGATTAGGTGCGATGGCTGTTATCGCCTATCTCGTCGAGGGCTCGTTGGGCCTGCCGTTCTTCCAGGGTGGCACGAGCGGTTTGCTTAAGTTTTTTGGTCCAACTGCCGGTTATCTCGTCGCATTTCCCGCCGGGGCATTCATCACCGGAGCCTTTGCGGAATATGGATGGGACAAACGATACGTGACGGCTTTCGCGGCCATGGCTATCGGTTCAGCAGTAATTCTGGTTTCAGGTTGGGCGTGGTTTTCAATACTTACAAACACCCCCCTCTTAGCCGCTTTCAAAATCGCAGTATTACCATTCCTTGGCGGAGACGTGATTAAACTCGCGCTCGCGGCAGCAGTTCTACCAACCGGATGGGCGCTGTTGAAGCGAAAAGCTTCAGGTAAAAATTCCTAAGTCGCTCTAATTAGAAATGTCCCTGGTCGTTTTTAAGGAACGACCAGGGACTTTTTCTTTTTTAGGCACTGTTACACGTAGTGTCCTGACTTTGCTTACTCTGTGAAACAAACCAACAACTTCTTGCTTCTGACGGGTGTTTTTATGCGAGGAATCACAGGGTAGTAAGCAGATCGGCAATGTGAGATCGATCAGCAACGCGGTAGCGTCGGGTAAGTCTCAAAATGCTGACAAACTGCTTGATCCTTGAGACTCACCCGACGCTACCGCGTTTCGGTACTGACCGATCTCGCAACTTGATCGTTTGGTTGCGGCCTAAGCCGCGCTGTGCAATCTTTGTGTCCTCGGTGACTTTGTGGTTAACAAAGTCCTAAGAAGAACATCACAACATCACCACAGAGATACAGACATCAGAGGCAGCAGAGAGCAGGTTCAGATTAGGACACTAATAAACGAACGTTCCGTATGACTCGCAACTTGCCATCCGATATGGCCTAATGAGTAGACAAATTGTTACGTCGGACAATTCGATGCTAACACTGAAAATCAAATCGCATAGTCGTGAGGAACTGGTCGAAATCACCGATCAGGTTGCACAGAAACTGACGGAGTCCGGAATCGCTGAGGGCATTGTTGTGTTATACGTGCAGCACACAACCGCCGGCTTAACGGTTAATGAGAATGCAGATCCTGATGTGCCGAGAGATATGTTGCACGCGCTGCGCACGCTAATCCCACAACACGGCATGGGTTTCCGGCACGGTGAAGAAAATTCCGATGCGCACATCAAGGCAAGCCTGGTAGGACCATCAGTAACGATTCCGTTTAAGGACGGCAGGTTGTTGCTAGGCCGATGGCAGGGAATCTTTTTGTGTGAGTTCGATGGTGGACGCGAGAGACAAGTCATCATGATGATACGCTGAGGACGATGGCCCAGCCGCACTACGATAAGATTGCGACGTTGTATGATGGCGCCATACGTCCGCTCGAACGATGGTTTCTCAGTCGTCTGCGAGAAGAAGCTTTGAGCTACATCCCCGGAAATGCTTTCACTCTCGAAGTGGGAACTGGAACGGGTTTAAACTTTAGATACTATTCGTCGGGAGCGCGGGGAATCGCTAGCGAGTTGAGTTTCGAGATGCTCCGCATTGCTGCTGAAAAGGACCGTCCCCCAAAAATATCCTTTGTTCAAAACGACGCTGAAGACCTGCCTTTTAAG
>DASROI010000468.1:0-13621 GCA_035646955.1 Pyrinomonadaceae bacterium | reverse complement strand
AAAGCTTACACGGTTGGGGGTCAGAATGTTTTTACGAAAAACTCAATATGCGACGTTGTGGGTGGTCCTGGTCTTGATTGGATCTTTGATACCAGTCTTGGCCCAGGACAAAGACAAGGATAAGAAAAAAGAGTATTCGGGAACTCCAGTATTCTGGCATGAGCCTACGGATATTGCTTCGCGAAATTTATTGATTGGCGCGGGCGGCGATCAAATGAAACCCGACCTAAGCCGCGTGACCTTTATTGAGCAGAAGGAAGGTGGCTACTCCACTAAATACCGGGTGAAAGATGCTGCCGGAAACGAGTGGATCGCGAAGATCGGAAAAGAGGCACAACCCGATACGGCTGCAAATAGACTGTTATGGGCATTGGGTTATGAAACCGAGATTGCCTACCTTGTTCCAAAGCTAACGATCGAAGGTAAAGGCGACTTTGAAAACGTCCGGTTGGAAGCGCGGCCCAGCGACGTAAAAAGAATTGGAAAATGGAAATGGGAGGACAATCCATTCAAGGGCACTCCAGCGTTTCAAGGCCTAAAGATTCTCATGGTCATGATTAACAACTGGGACATGAAGGATGATAATAATGAGATTCTCGCTGAGCGCGGATCGACAGACGGAGAAGGCCAACTCCGGTACATCATCAGTGATCTTGGGGGCACTTTTGGTAAGACCGGAGGCGTCATCAGCAGAAGTCGAAACAAACCGTCTGATTATGTCAAAGCAGACTTCATCGAGAAGGTGAAGGGCGACACAATTGATTTCAACTACGGCGGGAAAAACAAGAAGTTGTTCGAGAACATCACCGTCACGGACGCGCGCTGGTTGAGTAACTGGTTGGGCCAACTTACAGATGAGCAGATCAAGGATGCATTCAGAGCCGCTAATTACTCACCTGAGAATGTTGACTCGCTGACCGCGGCGTTCAAAGAAAGAATCACTACACTTTCGAACATAACCAAGTAACTGCTCACAAAGTGCAAAAAGCCCAACGCTGATCGTCGCGTTGGGCTTTTTTGGTTTTAAAAAAACGGGACCTTACGGAACCACGTCAATTGCGATCAACTGTTGTCCGGAAATTACGAAATCTGCCGGCGGCAACTCCATTTCAGAAACTGGCGAGAGTACAGTCGGAGTGTAACCTCCGGAAGTGCGCTCACTGTTCAGCGTGGCGACGACTGAGGGCGGAAGATTCGGCAGCTCACTAGTGCCAATCACCGCGCCGGAAGTGATGCGGAAGAGCTTAACGTATAAACGATCACTCTTCTTAACAGTATTGATTGTTCGCACCAGCTGGCTGAGGTCCTGCGGGACAAAAGCCTTAGTTGGGGACCCCTCCTGCAACGCGCCGCCGTCACCTACAAAAACCAGCAATTGGCCCACCGCGGCGTCGTCCGGAATCTTTACGGGGATGCGTTGAACAAACTGCTTTCCAGATTCTGTTCTGACGTACGCTTGCACTTCAATCTTCTCTCCACGTCGAACTTCAGTTCGATCGAGCGCGATTCTTTCAAGCGTTGCCGCGTACTTTGAATCGGTCGAAGCGATATCGAGCGTAATTCCATCGAGTTGCACGTCATCAAAGCCGCTGGTCAACAATGTGCTTACGGGAGCGGCAACCGACCCCGCAGCAAGCACCGCGGAGTTGTTGGCGGAAAAGCGTCGATCAATCTCAATCGCTTCCTGACCCTTGACTTTAATCTGACCTTTCAGACTGATCGTTGAATCACCCAACGCACGCTCACTCGACGTAATGGTATTGAAGAGTGTGATGTTCAGAAGTAGCGGAGTCAGAAAAGTGTCGTTGGCAATCTCATAAGAGTATGTCTCGGTTCGATCACGGCTGGTGTGCAGGTTCACTTTCACTGGAATCATTCGTGGAGACTGGCGGAGTAAACCGAAAATCCCCGACGCACGATCCTGAGAGATTGCACCCACCATCTTCCCCGGAACAGCTAACTTGAACGAGTTATTCACATTCGGAATGACAGTTACAATCGATGTCTCAGTCATCGGCATGTCCGAAGAGCCAAGACTGAGAAATGGATGTCCAAAAGCGTAAATTCTGTCGCCATCGCGAAGCGTGACCGTTCCTGAGGCGGCCAGCGAATAGTCACCGCGCACCAATTGGACACTGATAGAACTGCCCGGCGGAAACGTTTTATCGTCCACTGGTCCAAGCGGCGTGATTGGGGCTGCTCCGCCCGCACCTGAGACTGGCAAGAGTCCAGTGGCGATCAATTGCGGAGCAAAGGCCGACAATGACTCCTGGCTGATGCCAGAGAAAACCAATGGTGTCGCGATTGGGGTCATCTGCTGACCAAGTAACGGAATTAGTGGTGAACCGGCAGAAACAGGCGCCATCAACGAAACTGACGAAACTTCCGGTTTTGGCAAATTCACTTTGTAGTCAGTCGAGGCGAGCTGGGAAAATGAGACCGATCGAGGCTCCCTCGGCTTCGTATTGTTCTCAGAGCCTTTATCAAAGAGGTCGATCATTTGCTTGATCGGTGTTATTCCAGCTATGGGTTCTTTGGAGAACGGAAAGCTGAAGGCAATCGCGCCCACCAACTTGCCGTCTATCCAGACCGGCGATCCTGACATTCCCGCAAAAACGCCTGTCTTCTCTACGTTGGCCCCGGTTAACCTTGCAATGATTGCAGACTGTCTTGGGCCGGGAAATCCGGGTAGGACTCCCAAAACTTCGACTCCAAACTCCTCAGTCTCGGTTCCACTAAAAACTGTTCTGGCGGTGCCCTTCATACCAGGTCGAAGATCTTCGAGATTGAATAGCGCAATCTTCGAAGTTGGTACGGCAGGGCTCAATGTTTGAGCAAACGACAAATTACTCAGTATGGCTATCAAGAACGTGGTGGTCAGAATTGCAAAAAATCTATTCATTAACTGCCTCTTAGATGGATTCCTTCAAACCGATGGGCTAGCAAGCTTAGCTTGGTGATATAGATGCCAAAAAAGCACCGCGCGACTCTAAGCGACTATAAACTTCGTAAAAGAATGCGGTCAAGGTTTTCAGTCCCGAGAGGGTTCGACGCTCTGAGGCCGGCGCCTAAGAATTAGGAGGAGAACCTCATGGCAAGGGTCCGCCAGCGGGTTCCCGGCAGTCTTAAGTTTCATTGAAGAGCATTAATGACTGGTTATTACTGTTAATCCGTTGATCCATGCCAAGAACGCGTGTTAACGTCGCTCTCGGCTCTGGAGCAGGCCCGTCACCTGAGACGAAGTACAATGAATCAAATTGAAGGTTTCATCCTCGCGGGCGGCGCCTCAAGCAGGATGGGCCGTGATAAAGCGCAGCTACAGATTGCTGAGCAAACCTTCTCTGAGCGAATCGCAGAAGAGCTATTGAGTTTTACCAGTCCAGTCACCATGATCGGGGGTTCCAAAATTCCAGAGAACCTAAAGTCGGCAAAGGATGTTTACAATCAAATTGGAGCGCTGGGAGGACTACATGGAGCCCTGGCCGCGTGCAAAGCAGAGTGGGCCCTGGTGGTCGCGTGTGATCTCCCTTTCGTCACCAAAGAACTCTTTGAGAAACTCGCTGTCTCACGTGCTGAATTTGAGGCGGTCGTACCGGTTCAGCAGGATGGACGACCTCAGCCCTTATGTGCACTTTATAAAGTTAGTCCTTGCCTGCGAGTTGCTTCCGAGTTGATTGAAGCAGGAAAGCGCCGGCCCCTGGACCTCCTGGACCGAGTAAGAACCCGGTGGATTCCTTTCACAGAATTGAAGCCACTCAACCACGCCACAGAATTTTTTGTTAACATCAATACGCCGGACGACTATGATGAGGCGACTCGGAAGCATTCCGCATCAACAACCTAAACTGAGTCGGGTCTGAGAGATGCACAGCCGGAACCTTTACATATACTGATGTCACCCCGACGAAGAATTGGCAGAAAATTTGTCAGGTCCTTCACGCCGATAGTGCTTGTAATTGTGCTCGCGCTACTCGGCTTTCTCGCTTTCGCAGCATATTGCGTTACGCACCCACCCAGGCGACACTACCTGGTCACACCACAGTCGTTCTCAAACATAAGCGGAACTGTCCTGAAGGTTACGGACGAAACATGGTCCACCCTGGATGGTAAGAGCCAGCGTGGTTGGCTACTTAAAGGTGCTCCGGGTTCACCGGCAGTGGTCCTATTGCACAGCTATGGCGCGGACCGTTCCTGGCTATTTAATCTCGGGGTTAAGATCTACGAAACAACAAACTTTACGATTCTCTGGCTCGATCTCAGAGGACATGGCGAGAATCCTCCTATTAAGTGGACCTCGCTGGGATCACGCGAAGGTGATGACGTAGTAGCGGCGTTGAACTTTCTCAGAAACCAGAAAGCTGACAATCAGGCGAAGCTCGTCAATGATCGGTTTGGAGTTTATGGAGCCGAATTGGGCGGCTATGCTGCTATCAAAGCCGCCGGTATAGATAACCAGATCAAGGTACTCGTGGTCGACTCGATTCCGAGCTCGCCCGATCAACTGCTCGATAGCAAGATCACGAGTTGTATCGGAGTCGATAGCAATTTTCTGCTCTCCCTTAGTCGCGCTGCTACTAAGTTTTACTTGCTCGGAGCTTATGAAAACACGAATACCTGTGATCTAGTGCGGATGTTGCGGGACCAACAAATCCTGGTTCTGGCAGGAGCAGACTCCGGTAACCTCAAACAGACAACGATGGACCTTCGGAGCTGTTTCCAAAATTCCGCCACCGTTGAGATGAGGGCCGATTTACCGTTGACCGGGCTCAACCTTCCCTCGGCTACTGGCGAACAAGGAGAAGCTTACGATCGAATCGTGATTGAGTTTTTTGATCGACACTTGACCGAAGTCTCACCGGGGCGTCCAACCCAATAAAGCCACCCGCCCATTGTCACCCAACAACTCTATTCCAGGGACTTTCCGGAAGTAATCAAGATGTTCCGTCGAGACGAATACCAACATTCGTCCTATTTTTCTTGCCTGGTCGATGGAAACCTCATCAATCGGTAAGACCTCGCCGTCCGCCCGGTAGATAACCCTGCCACTGGCGTAAAACTCAGTTGAGCGATCGTCGCCTCGTTGGGCCAGCACCGGCACACCTGCATAGCCCCGTTCATCGGCTACTCGCAACAGATCTCTGACTGACTCACGTTTGCCAAAAACAGGCGCAGCACACTTGAGTGCCATCGCAGCCATCAAGCAGATGGCCAATGCAACTGAAGCCACAGCAACATCGCGACGTTTGGTCCATACGACAGTGTAAAGACCGGCGACCAGAAGAGGAACAGTCGTCAAAACTGCACACTGCCAGGAGACCTGCTTCGTCTTGAGTGCATAGACCACACCTGACAGCGATAGCAATAAACAAAAAATACCAGTCGCAACCAGCGGCCAACGAGGGGCACGAAGATCGGTAGTTGCCCGCGAAAGCCTTTCGCCAATGAGCAGGCCGGCGGCTGGTAACACCGGCAGAATGTAGCCGGGAAGTTTAGATCCGGAGAATGAGAAAAAGACGAGCGGAAAAAGCACCCACGCCAACGCGAACACTCGCAATGTTGTTAAGGAGCTGTGTTCTCGCCAGCTCCACGTACGAACCTTCAGCAATGCTTCTATCAACACCGGAGTCCATGGCAGAGTCAACAGCAGGATAATTGCCGGATAAAAGTAGAGGGGTTGAGGGTGATGGTACTTGTTCGATAAGTAGCGAGCGAAGTGGTGCTCGATAAAAAACTCCTGGATGAAGGTGCGGCCATGTCTAGCAATGACAGGTCCGTACCATATCGAAGCCACGGCGATCGCTATCGGAATACCCCAGAACAAGCTGACTAACATTCCGCGTTCGGGAAAGCGCCTTCTAAGGATGTAGTAAACAAAGACAACTCCACCCGGCACTACAATTCCAACCAGGCCTTTGGCAATCAATGACAATCCGACAAAAGCGTAGAACCCGGCCAGTAAGAACGTCTTTTTATGACCCGGCATTGACAGTTCGTAAAGCAAGAAAAACGTCAGCGCCCAACTAACGGTCATTGTTATGACCACATCAAAACTTGCAGCCCGGGAAAAAACGATGAGGCCCATGCAGGTGGCCGTCGAAATTGTGGCCCACAAGCTCATCCACCTCAGTTCAACGTCGCGCTGGTGTTCCAGGCTACGCGCCATCCACCAGACTGATAAAACGGTGAGGACGCCACAAACGGCCGGACCAAGCCGCGCTGACCACTCGCTGACTCCAAAACTGCGAAAAGCGAGCATCATCATCCAGTAGAGCAACGCCGGCTTTTCAAACCATGTGTGACCTCCGAGCGTGGGCGTCACGTAGTCGTTGCGGAGAAACATCTCACGCGCGACTTGCGCGTACCGCGGCTCATCCGGTCCAACCAGCGGAAGAGCCCCGAGACCAAAAAAGTAGAAGGCTAAAATAGCGAGCAACAGGAAAAGATAGACTCGCTTGGCAAGGGTTGAAGGTTGCAAGTATAGTCAACTCCAAACGGCTGATTTTTATTTTGCAGTAGTGGTTAATGCTACAAAGTTTAATATTTAAAGCCTGAGGTTCAGTCCATGCGATCCGCAAACGTTCCAGGCTTTGGGAGTATCATCGAAAAGGATGCCGCAGACAACTTCTGAAGAAATTCAACCTAACAAATTGAGGACCGCGGTGATTGGCGTCGGTAGCCTCGGCCGTCAACACGCTCGAGTTCATGCCGCACTCGCCGGGGAAGGACTCTCTACTTTCGTCAAAGTATGTGACCTGAACCAGGAGACGGCACGTGCAGTTGCTGCTGATCGCAGCACGCACTGGACCACCGACTGGCGTCAACTCATAGGAGAGGTCGACGCTGTCAGCATCGCCGCTCCGACTGAGGCTCATTGCGATATCGCCTGTGGGTTGTTGGAAGCCGGCATCCATGTCCTGGTTGAAAAACCAATTTCACGCACGCTGGATGAGGCAGACACGATGATCGCGGCTGCTAAGAGAGGAAACGCTTTACTCCAGGTGGGACACCTCGAGCGATTCAATCCTGCGATGGTCGCACTCCGACCGCACGTCCGAAACCCTGTTTACTTCGAAATCCATCGCGTAGGAGAATTCACCGCACGCTCGTTGGATATTGACGTGGTGCTCGATTTGATGATCCATGATTTAGACATTGTCCAGTGGCTCGTGGGCGAAGACGTGGAAGTTACGGAGATCCATGCCGTCGGTATTGCAATCCTCACCGATAAGGTTGATGCGGCAAACGCTCGTCTCGAGTTTTCAACGGGAGCCGTTGCCAACATTACTGCATCTCGAGTAGGTACCGAAAAAATCCGTAAGATGCGTTTCTTTCAGCCTCATGACTACATAGCAATCGACTACACCACCAAAAGGGCTTCAGTTAGCAGCTTATCCCCTCCGAGTGCCAGCGGCGCCTGGCCCGGTGTTCATGTTAAGAACCTCGATGTAGTAGATGTCGAACCGTTGCGAGCGGAAATTGTATCGTTCCTCGATTCAGCAAGTCGCGGATTACCGCCGGCTGTTTCTGGCAGCGATGGACGCAATGCGTTACAACTCGCACTGCGCACGCTTGAGAGAATCAGGGAACACGCCGAACATCCGGGAGTAAGCGGATTAACAGCGACAGTTAAATAGGAAATGGCGGCCCCGCAGCAACAGATTTCGGAGTTACTTCAGCAGCACATTCAAAGTGGTGACTTCCCTTCCGCCGTCTACCTCGTAGCGGATCATGGCAAGCCCGTTTTTTCCGACGCGCTGGGCCATTCAGCGGTCCAACCCTATAGCGTCGCAACTAACCTGGACACCGTTTATGACCTTGCGTCTCTAACCAAGCCGCTAGTTACCGGTCTTCTATGTTCGCGTCGAATCGAAGCTGGTGAACTAACTTTAGATAGTTCCGTCTCGCACTTTCTGCCCGAATTCGATCGAGCCGACAAACATACGATCACTATTCGCGAGCTACTGACGCACACATCCGGCCTACCAGCGTGGCGTCCACTCTACCTGCTGACTGATGACGAGCCTGATCGCACGGCCGGAGCCATTGCAAGCCTCGAACTGGAGTACAAACCCGGAACTCGGGTCATCTATTCGGATCTGGGATTTATTACGTTGGGCATGTTGCTCGAGAGACTTACGGGCCACGAATTGGCCCAGTTGGCCCAGCTGGAAATTTTTGAACCGCTAAAACTCCAACAGACATACTTTCGTCCCGATGTAGCGCTGCAAACCGGGATTGCCGCATGTGAAACTGGCAATGCATACGAAGCAGGAATGTCAGAACAAATGGGAGCAGGTACTTACGCGAATGTTCGGAAGCGCGTCATTTGGGGCGAAGTTCACGATGGCAATGCATATTTTCTTGGCGGTGCGGCCGGGCATGCCGGCCTGTTCTCGACAGTTGCTGACACTCTGGTCTTGGCAGGGCAATTCATTGGCACCGAGAGCCGACTACTCAGCCCAAGCACTTGCGAACTGTTCCGCACGAATATGACGCCCGAGCTCGGAGAAGCACGGACCATTGGATGGCAACTGGCAGCCACAAATGAGTCGACGGCCGGTATGGATCTCCCGCAGGACAGTTTCGGACACAATGGCTTCACCGGAACGAGTTGCTGGATTGATGCGGAAAATGAACGTGTCTATTTACTGTTTACGAATCGAACTCACAATCGGCCCCTGCCCTTTGCAAACATCAACTCGGTGCGACGTCAATTCCACAGTCTAGCGGCTCATGCTCTGAGATAAGAGCTATCCACAGACTGCGACGATCCCACAGATTTAAGACAACGAGGCACTTGGCCCTATCGGGCGATGTGAGATTTGGTCAGTACCGATTCGCGGTAGCGTCGGGTGAGCCTCGACGTATCATCAAGTAGGTACAACACGAGGCTCACCCGACGCTACCGCGCTACGGTACTGACCGCTCCCGCAACTTGATCCTTTGGTTGAGATCGGTTGATGATCAAAGCTTGAATCTTATCGCAGTACCGATGACGTGAAGGTCGCCGGGAACACTGTGTGAGTCGTTCTGTCGCAGGTAATAAAAATCCTGGGTCCATGCCTTATTGAAAACCTTCGTTACCCCAACCGCAGCACGGTTGCGCACCCAGGCGTTGAAACTCCAGTCGTAAAAAACTTCCTCCGACACATAAACCGAAAGCTTGATTTTAGCTGGCCCAATGGGATGCTCTACTTGAATTCTATTTCGGTACCTTGTCGAATTGATCCCGGGATGACGAATGCGACGCTCAAATAAGTTTCTATCCGTTAAGCGAAACTTGCCGAGATCAAAACGTACATTGATCGGTAAGGATAGACGGTTCTCCCACACTCGCCGCCCGCGAAATGGTTGCATTCCGATGTACTGGTAGTTTGGCGAGGTTGAAAGATGATTTCCAAATCTGAAGGTCCAGCCAAATCCTATTCGTTCGTCAACCGGCCGTTCCCAATTTCGACCAAGCCTTAACGTTCCCCCGAAGTTGAAATCAATCGCTTTTGAGAGTGGCACCGCAAATTGAACATCAGTCCACTGTTGTGTATCCGAGCGTGAAGGCAGCTGCGCTTTTGCAGAGACGGAGAGTAAAAAACCCGTAGCTACAGTTAGAGCCGCGTAGTGAAACGTTCTTTTAATTAGGTCCATCTTTGAAAATTACGTCACTACTCTGGCTATCTTATGAATTTGATTATTTCTCTTTTACATCCTGCTTTTGTTGTGAGGTCGGCAAGACTGTGAATGAGTTCAGGCCAATAACTACACGATCTCCGATTTGAAGTTTCGTAGCACTCGCTTCCGGCTTTGGTCGAGTCGCAATGATCGAAGCCGTTTTAGCTCGTTCCGGAACGTCGGTTGTCAGGTAATAAGCATCGTCTTCGCTACTTGAGTCCTCTGGTCGATCGAAAAGGAGACGCAGTCTTTCATAAGCACCGACAAAAGTAATTTCAGCGACGCGGGCGGTCGCGATCTTGACATGACCGGGACGGGCAAAGTCGGTCTTACTGAGCGTCACATCCTCCGGTCGAAAGACAACTCGGACACTATCGCCATCCTTAAACCTATTCGGATCCAGCTTTGCCTGCAGTTTTCCTGAACCAACCTCGATGAGACCATTGCGGACTGTGCCATCGAGAAGGTTAGCCGCTCCGAGGAACGTCGCCACGTATTCGGTTGCCGGTTGGTTATAAATTTCAAAAGGCGTTCCGATCTGTTCGATGTGTCCCCTGTTTATTACGGCGACACGATCGCCTAACTCAAGTGCTTCTTCCTGGTCGTGCGTGATGAAGATTGCGGGCACATTTACTTTTCTCAGCAACGCTCGGATTTCACGACGAAGGTGAGTACGCGTTTGAGTGTCGAGCGCACCGAACGGTTCATCAAACAATAGTACCTCGGGGTTGTAAGCAAGTGTGCGCGCTATGGCGACCCGCTGTTGCTGCCCGCCGGAGAGCTGTGAAGGATATTTCTTACGATGTTCCTCAAGCTGGACCAGCGATAATAATTCGTTGACCGTTTGCTTGATTTCTTTGCGCTTGCGTTTTCTGATCCGCAAACCATAGCCAATATTTTTTTCGACTGTCATCTTCGGAAACAAGGCGTACGACTGAAAGATGACCCCAACCCCGCGCTCCCTGGCCGGCAGTTCAGTCACATCCTTCCCGTGCAAAATCACTTTTCCGGTATAAGGTTGCTCGAGACCCGCAATGATTCGGAGAATCGTGGTCTTCCCGCTACCTGAAGCTCCGAGCAACACCAGGGCTTCACCCTCTGCAACATCGAAACTGATGTTTTCGAGAATGCTGGTCTTGCCAAAGCGCTTGCTGACTCCCACGACGCTCGCAGCACTTGGCACCACGCCTCCGCGCGGTTGTTTTACTCCAAAGTCTTCGATCAGCTTTTCCTTAGCTCTCAAGATTGACCTCAGTCTACGTCGAGCCAATCACGCGCAAAAAAGAGCACGCTGAAAATTAGAAAAGAAAATAGTGCCAGAACAATTGCAATGGCATTGGCTGCCTCGATCTGTCCTTCGTTGAACTTCGCAAAAATGTAAAGTGGCGCGGTTTGCGTTCGGCCCGCAAGATTTCCCGAAACAAGAATCGTCGAACCAAACTCACCTACAGCCCTCGCGAACGTTAGTAGTGCGCCGGATACGATCGCGCCTCGCAGTGACGGTAGCGTCACATGCCAAAAAGTCTGCCAGCGAGTTGCACCAATAGTTGCCGAGGCTTCTTCCAGCGAGCGACTCATCGTGTCGAAAACCGGTTTGATTACGCCGAACGCGAGCGGAAAAGTCACGAAGATATTTGCAAGAATTATTGCACCGGCCGTGAACATGATCTGGACACCCTGTGGTGCGAGAAAGCGACCGAGCGTACCGTATGGACCCCATAACAATAGCAATGCAAATCCTGCTACGGCTGTTGGAATCGCAGTCGGTAGAGAAATCGTAACAATCAAGGCGTTACGGCCCCAAAAGTTGTAGCGCGATAAAACATATGCCGCGAACAATCCAAATATGACGTTGAAGACCGTGGCCCAGAAACTCGTTGCTATGGAAAGCTTGAGAGCGAAGATTGCTTCAGGAGCGGTAAGCGCGGACAAAAACTTGTCGAGACCATTGCTGGTGCCAAATATGAAGATCGAGAGTAATGGTAGGAAAACCAGTGGCAACATCATCAGCACAAGCATGCCGATGCTGAGAGGTCGCGCAACATCGAACCCTCGTACGTGACGCATTGTCGAAGCGACTGTGCTCATCTACTTAGCGCGTTGAACTTGATCTCGAAATACCTTCTCTATGATTTCCGGATACGCTCGATCCCAACCACCGAAGTAGTCGATGGTGAAGGGCATCTCAATATGTCCAAACTCTTTATTAGCTTCATTAAACGCGTTGTTTGTGACTGAGTAGAAATGGAATTTGACGAACGCTTGTTGCGCTTCATCGCTCCAAAGATATTGAATAAAAGCATCGACAACGGCTCTTTTGCTTGCAGCAACCGCTTTATCTATTACGACGACCGGATGCTCACTAAAGATTGTTGCCTGTGGAGTTACCACAGCTATCGGGGCCTTTGCTTCCTTCATCAACAAAGCTTCGAGCTCATACGTCACCAGGGCATCGCCGTTACCCAGTTCGAACGTGGTTCGCGCTTCACGGGCAGAGCCAGGAGTTGAGATGACATTCTTCCAAATAGCTTGCAGTGTATGCAGGGCTCGCAGTTTGTCTTGTTCTGACGACTGTTTTTCAGACTTAATGAGTTCCGAACCATAGAGCGCGAGGATGGACCACTGCGCTCCGCCGGAGCTGATCGGATCTGGATGGATCAACCGTACCCCGGGCTTTCCAAGGTCTGAAAAGTCACTAATTCCTTTCGGGTTTCCTGTGCGAACCAGGATAACGAAAGGTGTTTTATTTACAATTCCCTTGTTTGGAAAAGTGTGCCAGTCGGTAGTTACAAATCCGCCTTCTTTCAACCTCTGGGCATCGCGCTCAATCGACAGAATCGCCACATCTGCAGGTGCGCCGCGAAGGATTTGATTCGTGATCGTTTCGGAGCCGGCAAAGGAAGACGTAAATCCTATTTCTTGTCCATGTTCCCTTTTCCACTTAGCTGCAAAGCCTGGAAAGATCGCCTTTTCGAGCGATTCTTTCATAATCGAGAAGCCGTAGAGAGTGATCGACACATCACCCGTCTCTGACGGCGGCTTTGGTAAACAGCTCAATGCCAGCGCCGACAACAAAAGCGAAATAGCACTTAGGAATACAATCCGTCGGGAAATAGCATTCCGCAAGAGGATTAACCTCCTCCATGATCGGCTATGAAATCTGGGACCGACGCAAATTAAATACGGGGGTTGATTCGTCTATACCATAGAGTGAGGTCTCGTGGGAAGATGGTTGGTGGACGGGGACACGTTTGGAGAGAGTAAATTCGGGGTTTTGGGATCGTCAAACAGGGACTAAAGCTCATTTCTCATTGGTCATTTCTCATTTCTCATTTCAGTAATACACCAAGCCCGACTCGCAACCGCTGACTGACGCACCTCTCGCCGATCATTAAAAGAATTAAACGTTGAGAAAATGACCCGAGATCGAGAATCCCACACCACGGCAGTGTGGGGATCGTTCAAGTCCTCGCTACAAAACGTCCACCAACCACAATCCGAGAATCCCACATCACGGCAGTGTGGGGATCGTTCAAGGTCGGTCGCGCAGTATTAAGGAGAGACCTCAATGACTCGTCAAATTTCATCGGTACGCATTTCGGGGGCTAGTGGTCAAAGAGGACTTGAACGGATCCACACACTGCCGTGATGTGGGATTCTCCTATTCGGTTGGTGCTCGTTTTTGTAGAGAGGACTTGAACGGATCCACACACTGCCGTGATGTGGGATTCTCCCATTGTGGTTGATGTTCATTTTGTAGAGAGGACTTGAACGGATCCACACACTGCCGTGATGTGGGATTCTCCGGAAAATTCCGCAAACCAGCACTCGTTTCTGTAGTAATATGTTGGCGCGGTGCCCTCCCTGAATCAGAAGCCGCGAAGGATTCCGGAAATATGCTCAGTTCCCTCGCAAGGAGAGTCGCTGTCGTCCTGCTCGTGCAGACGCTCGTCTC
>DASROI010000467.1:0-9202 GCA_035646955.1 Pyrinomonadaceae bacterium | reverse complement strand
CCCATAGCCACCGTTCGCGAAGAAAGGATCGTCGGCAGCTAGGGCGATGAACAGAGGCGGCGCATCGGCCGGCACTGTCAGCGGCGCGAGAGGACCATAGATGTTGCCAATGAAGGCTGGCTTCGCATCCTCACCCGCCAGCGTGGTCGCCATTGTCAGCATCGCGCCAGCGGAAAAGCCAACCATGCCGATCCGGTTGGGATCGACGTGCCACTCGGCAGCACGCTTCCGGATCAGTGCAAACGCAGCGCGGGCGTCGGCGATCTGCGGCGCGAGACCGGCCATCGCCTTCTCAGGGTCGGGTCGCGGTGGCCGCGCCGTTCCCGAAAACATTTCCCGCATTGACTGCTCAAACCCCGCCATGTCCGCGGGCGTCTGGTTCAAGCGATACTTAAGGACGAACGCGGCGACGCCCTTTTCCGCCAGGGCGCGCGCGACGTTCCAGCCTTCATTTTCCATAGACAAGGTGCGAAAACCGCCGCCGGGCGCGACGACAACTGCGGCGCCGCTGGCCTTGGTTGGATCCGGCAGAAAGGGTGTCAACGTCGCAACAGTTACATTGCGCGCAAACTTGCTGCCGTACTGGCTATGCCAGGACTCGGGATTCTTCGCATCAGGCAGCGGACCGGTCCCGATTTCGATCGCATTGGGCTGCGCAGGCGTAGCGATGGGCGTCATCTTGTTGTCTTGCGCCTGGGCCGGCGCGGCGAGCACAGCGACGAACGCAAGCGCAGCCACAACCAAACGAGAAGTGGATAACCCCGCGAACGATCTCTTCGTCCAAAGATTCGACACCTGCCTCATGTCACCATTCACCTCCAACTGTGGTTGATTCGTAGTCAAGCTATACTGCCCTACAGATCGAGCCGTGTCACGCGAAAAATATCTCGCCAAAGTTTAAAATCGGGTGCCGATCCGGAAGTCAAGATCGCGCCCGATACGATTACATTTTTGTCGATGTGAACGACGACTGTGTGCATGAGGTACTCGGTGTATCTCTTTGACAGTCTGTGACTCGCCTAAAAGAGAGTTTGAAGATTAGTTCACTCGCGAACCTCCAGCCCCTGACTCGTTTGGACCACGTGGATTAATAAGCGCTTGGACGGGACGCACCATATCCGAGCCTCTTGGCTAAATTGCGTGGCCAAGTCGCTCAAGCGCAACGTTGTATTACTCTCGTATCTAACGAATGAAGTTCGAGTCATCCTCGCAATAATGAATTCCAACTCCCCGGAAATTGTTCGTCATCTTGACCCGTGGGGCGATAAGTTTTTGATGCCGGCTGCAACTAGGCTATATTCTTTCAAGATCCTCAAGAGGCTGTTTGGTTAGCACAGAATAGAGGGGGCTCACTGATAGTCCCTGCTTGCGTGAACTCAAGAGAAGTTGATGAGCGTTACGACAACCTTAATAGCGGCCTTGGAAAATGCTCCTGGCGTGATCGTTCCCCTTATTCGAGAGGTGCCGCATCAGTACCTGAAGCGTCGGCCCAGCCCGGCGAAATGGTCTGCTCATGAACACGCTTGTCATCTCGCCACCTCTGATGGACCATTCCTGGCACGCCTCGATTTGATGTTAGGTGCTCCGCCACCCTATATAAGGACCATGGTACCTTCTCCGGAAGAGGAATCTGGAGCGCTACTAAACGTTGATCTAGACGAAGCACTTGATGGGTATGTACGAGAGCGGACCAGCCTGGTTAAGAGGTTGAGAGGGCTTTCGGCGGCGGACTGGCAACGAACGGCAGAGCATGAAGAGTACAGTCATTACTCAGTATTGATCATGTTCCGACATCTGCTAACGCACGAGATGTTGCACGCCTACAGGATCGAAGAATTGCTGCTAAAGAAGGATTGGGAGTAACTTCAGGTTAGAATCACCTGCTGATGTGAGGGTGTCGTCATGCAAGAGACAAAACAATTCACCGGAGCCAAAGTTGATCGTGGTGGCCCGGGTTGTTAGCGACAAGCTTCCACAGGCGGCCGATGGAGTGTTCAAAAAAACAAGTCTCAGGATTGATGGGTTGCCCGATAACGAGTTTAAGAACTTTCGATCGGTTAGTTCAGTATGATGAAGAGACTGTGGCTTCTCGCTTGGTTAACACTCTTGTTCGCTGGACATGTGAATGGCCAGGGCAAGGCCTTTGAGCCTTATGTTGTGCCGGCCAATCACAGCGCGTGCGAGACCAATGCGGCGGCCTTCGATAACCTCGCAAATATGTTGCTCTCGAGCGAAGAGCGGCTCTTCATAGTTGCGAGGCTAGGCACTGGTGAAAGCTCCGTCGAGCTAAATCGGCGTCGCTTATACAATGTCCGAACTTATTTTAAGGAGGGCTGGCCCAACGTTGACTCTAAACGATTCGTGTTTGCTCAAGGAGACAGAGTGGAAGGCGAAGGGCGTATTGAGTTTTATATTGGCAGCCATTTGTTTCAGATTTCTCTCGTAAGACGAGGCAAAGATATTTGTGTGGATTGTTGTGACTATCCTGACCCGAGATATTATGGTGCCGGTAAGAAAGATAAACCGAATCGCAAGCGCCAATAATCGTCGCAGAGTGAATGACCGTTTCGAATCACGACTTGGGTCGGCAAACAATAAGGGCTAAGGTGGCTTGTGTTTGAAGTTGGCCCGCGAGGACGCGCGCGGTCCGTCAGAAGAGGTTGTGTAGTATAGAGGAGAGCTTTAAAGAACCGGGCGATGTGGTTACAAAAACGTATACGTTAAGAGGCGCGGTAGTTCATGACCGCGCGGACTGGATCAAACTCCAGCAGTTCATCACACAAACACTACCAATCATAGTGCTGGAGCGAGAGTCGGACGCCTTCCAAGTATCTCCCGAATATCGGCTCTCGATTTTTGATGATTGTACAGTCCTTTTTCAAGGTAAGAAGCATGTCAAATCTCGAGGCGCAGGCTAACAGGCGCTTGGAGCGGACTGACCGTGAGCGACTTCTTTCTTAATTTGCGTGGGCCGAGCCGCTCAAAACGCAGCGTTGGGCCGCCAAAGATGACCAACGGATTACACCGCATGTTACGTTATTGGCATCACCCACCTTGGCGGATGCTTATCATCACTGCGCCTTTTATGATCGGAACAGTGTTCTGTATCTACGCGTGGTATTCGGATCGAATGGTCGCTCGGCGGCAACAAACGACATCTGGAACTATCTTTGTTCAGGAACCAGCCAACCACGATAGATATGGCTACACGTTCAACATCAATCAGAAGACCTATAGTGGCTGGCAAATACCACATGACGACGAACAGTTTACAGTTGGTCAGGTCGTCACCGTATATTATGACCCGCTAGACCTGAACAACAGCGCGCTGGTCGACTACAATGAGTTAAGTTTTCGTGCTTTGAGTCCTGTTCCTCTTCTGGTTGCGGGCATACTGTTTGTCGCAGTGTTCATATTCGTACGGCGCCGAACTGCACCGGAGTCATCGAAGCTCATTCAAAGTTAATACGGCGGCCAACACGCTTGGGCCCGACTATCTGCCGGGATGCAAGAGCGTTGGCGAATGGTTTGAGGTAGTTGCGTTTCGGGCGTTTCAATTAAATATGACGGTAATCTTTGAACGTTCGAATGACCCTGGTGGCGCCAAAATGATGAATCTCACGAAATACGCGTGTGTAGCTCTTTTGATCCTGGGAGCATCTCTCAAAGTGGACGCAGAGCTTGAGCGGTCTAAGGCTACTGGACGCCAGGGAACCCTGGCTGGGATGGTTCTCGATCCTAACAAGGCCAGGGTTCCGCGAGCGAAGATACTTCTCGAAACAAATGGATTTAAGCAAGAGATCACAACCGCTGATGACGGAAGTTATTCGATTGATCTTCCTGAAGGCAAATATAAGATTCGAGTAGAGAGGGATGGCTTCTACACTTTTCGGATGAATGGTATTCGAATAGTTTCTGGCGGTTTAGTTAAACTCGATGTCGTGATTAAAGGAATCAGAAATGACGTCGACCATCCATAGTCCTGTGTCTGTCTTGCTATTGTTGCTTCATTGGTCCAGCTGATGATGTTCAAAGAAAAGCGGGAAGCTGGTATCCCAAATTCTATGTTCGTCGTTCTCTGCGTGAACAGTTGTGAAGCATCTGGTCTCGCCAAGATTCTGGCAGCATATTGAGAGTTACCGGAAACTGTGCCCAAACTCGCTGATAAGAATTTTGAATTGCTCATGGGAGATCCTCATCACCCGGCATTACATTTTAAGAAGAGAGATCGAGTGTGGTTTGTCCTTGGTCAACTCTTCCTATGCCTTCTTCTTGTCGTCGGACGAGCAGATGCCCAGCCTTGCGGGATGGGACGCTTACATTTATACGCCTATGACAGTATGGGACGGCCTGTCGAGAACCTAACAGTTGAGATATTGAAGCCAGAAAGCCGGGAGCCGTTTCATGAGTGCCGTATGGATTACTGTCCGGCCAGACAGACAGGCAGTGGGTCGCAGACGGAATTCATTTTCCCCACCGTGGTAGGAGGGGGCTCGGGGGCGGACGTGACAATCAAGTACAGCGCTCCCGGCTATCTCACCTACGAGGAGACTGGTGCTTATCTGTTGGGCTGCGAAGGGTGGCACGCCGCGGTGCTAATGAGGAACTTCGAGGACGTGCCAAAAGGCGCGGAAGCGCCGAGCCTCGTCGGCATCGTACGCGAACTCTTCTATAACAAAGTCGGAGACTACCGAATTGGGATGACACCTGGCCAGCCGCTGCCCAGCGTCATGGTCGTCGCTGAGAAGGATGGCAAGCGATTCAGTACAACGACTGACCGAGAAGGACGCTACAAGTTCGACGCACTAGTGGGCGGAGATTACGTCGTCTACCCGCTACTCCCGAAAACTTTGGAGGCTTACGACACAAACGGGCTTGCGCTCAATGGCGTGCGGGATTCCGTTCCGGTAAACACAGGAAACAAACCCTATCCCGGCGCGCGGGACAAGCCGCCGCGGGGCCACGCAAAGGGGCTTCAAGGAGACGGCTTGGCGGTGAGCGTCGGTAACACCGAGGTCCCTGCGCGGGTTGATTTCCTCGCGCTACCGAGCGGAAGGATCAGCGGGCTCGTTGAGGGCGTCTACGAAGCTGAGCCCGGCATAAACTACTCTCGATACCTCGAGTTGCTCCGCGTCAACCCGCTCACAAAAGAAGTTGAAGCCGGTCCAGTCAGAACGGGTTACAGCGAGCCCCTGGTTTCCAGCGGCGAAAAGATGAATCACGCCAGGTTGGCTTCGTATCAATTGCCGCCACCAAGGCAGGACTTTAGATTCAATTTCTATCAGGTCCCTGCTGGAAAGTACGTGATTAAGCTGTCCGTGAGAGCCTCGTTAAATTCGCCATGGTTTTACTTCTACTACCCAGGCATGGAGTCGGTCGAGCAGGCAAAGATCATCGATTTCTCAGATGGCAGTGCGCTAACTGATCTCTCATTCAAACTGCCTCCTCTGATAACTAGACAGGTTTACGGCGAGGTGACGATGCCGGACGGCAAACTTGTTGAGGCTCGCGTGAGAATCGTTGACACGGCTCAGCCTTGGGGCCGTGAGACACCAGCAGCAGGTGGTAGGTTCGTCTTCCCAATCTTCCGCGGGCGCAGGTTTAACCTTTACGCTTACCTTGACGGTGAGCGTGACGGCAGACTCGTGCGCTATACGGGGCAGGCACTTAATCAGTGGGACGGCCCTCTCCGCCCTCAGTCATACGAGGGCGACTTCGGCCCAATCAAGATTGTTTTAGATCGTGTCGAGGATAGATAGTTGTCGTGTACCGGAGTATTTTTGTCGACTCGAATGCCTGGCAGAATTAATTCTTAAAGCTGTCGCTCTCAAGAATGAAAAGAGCACAAACGCAGTGGCTGAGAGTTGTTGCCTGTAGTTCAGAGGGCAACATAACAAGAGTTTAGAGTGGAGAGTGAGTAGGCTTTCTTAGTAGTTGCGTGGGCGAGTCACTTAAGCACAGCGTTGGCTCGCTTCGTACGAGGTATGACCAACTATTTTACAAAGGAAGGAGTGTGGTGGGGCGGATTTTATGAGCTCGCGTTCGAGTTGGGCGACAGATCCGATGAACGACTCTCCGCGGCCTTGAGTGCGTTATGGAGTCATCCGTCACTTGATGGCTGTTATCTTGACCGCGAGAAGGAGCCTTCGGAGCAGGTGCGAGTTGATGCTGGTGAGCATACGAGCGAAACAACTCATTTGCAGGGGCTCGTTACATTGCCAAATGGGAAAAAGATAGCTTGCGGCAGCGTTAATATTCGGGAAGAGAGCGGACCCGATTGGCTCGATTTTTACATTCCTTTGGCGGCTTTAGGCGAGGCCTATCCTGTCGGACCGTATCCATTCCATCAAACAGAGGTTTCCAGTAAAGGATGGCAGTCGGAGATTGACTCGCACCTGGTTGGGATTGCGCGACTTGTATATAGCGCATTGCCGTTCAGATTAGCGCTTGTCGGATGGGAGGTCTCAGGTGAATCGTACGCGATTCAGCTTACACAGGATGGGATACCAGAAGAAAGGTATGAGGGTTATCTTTGGCCCTCGGACGGAAAACTCGAATGGTACCCTCCGAATGTGTGGCCTATTATGACAATGTCTTAGCGACGCCATGAGCGGACTTCTTTCTTAAGTTGCGTGGGCGAGTCGCTTAAGCGCGACGTATGCGGTTTCAAGTAACTATGGATAGGACCAATCCAAAGGAAGGGCTTGTGAAGGTTCGGGTGAGACTTCTTGGGTCCGCACTCCAATCAGGTTATGAATCGGAGACCCTATGGGCGGAATTTCTCGGCACAAACCGCTATCGCATTTGGAACCTTCCGGTCTTCGTTTATAACCTCAATATGCGCGCTATTGTTGAATGTGAGCCAGATCCTGCGGGCGGTCTGCCAATCGTCACTCGCGTCATCGAGCAGGGAGACTGTTTTACGATCAGGCTCTATTTCGGTCCAGCGACTAGCGACGAGCAGATTCAGTCCGTTATCGATCTTCTCTCGCAACGACGAGCCCTGTTCGAGAAAAACTCGCGTGAGCTTTGGGCCGTAGGGCTTCGAACACCTGAAGATTATGAATGGGTAGGCATGGCCCTGGAGCCTTTTGTACAAGATGGCATCCTGACTTTCGAATCATCCCTTCAACGTGAGGAACCAGCAGTGGGTGGTGCCGCATAAGCGCTTGGAGCGGACTCGCCGGTGAGTAGCCTTTATTCGCAGTGGTGTGGGTGAGCCGTTCAAGCGCAACGTTCGACTGCTTACGACCAAGAGACGACGAATGAAAAGTGATGTCCTATTGTTTGACCTGGACGGTACACTAACGGATCCGAAGCCCGGTATCATAGGGAGCATTCAATTCGCACTCGAACAACTCGGTGTCTCATGCCCGGGCGACGACATCCTGGCTTCTTTCATCGGACCACCACTTCGGGGAACATTCGCGACTTTGCTCGACACTTCGGATGTGTCCCGTCTCGAGAGTGCGATGCGACTATATCGCGAAAGATTCGCCAGCTCGGGACTCTATGAGAACCACGTCTACGACGGAATACCCGCCATGCTTGAAAAGGTACGCAAGTCGGACGCGGCTACCTTTGTAGCAACATCGAAGCCGGCGGTTTTTGCCGAGCGCATCCTGCAACATTTCGAGCTCAGCCACCACTTTCAGAAAGTGTACGGGGCGGACCTCGACGGTCGGTTCGATGACAAGGCAGAGTTGATCGCCTATCTACTGGCGAGTGAGGGCGTAAGCGCAAGGCAAGCGGTAATGATTGGGGATCGTGCCGCGGACGTGTTGGCGGCAAAAGCGAACGGGCTCCGATCAATCGGGGTGCTTTGGGGGTACGGCTCTGAGCAAGAGCTTGCAGATGCAGGCGCTGACCTTATCCTCCAGACGCCGTCAGAGCTGTCGGCGCATTTGTCCAAGGCGCAATCGAACTAGCGGTTGCATGGAGTCAGAAGAAACTATTGAAAAAGAAGTGATTGAGATTGATATTCTCGTGCCCGACTTCTATCGAGTCTAAGGTGAGGTGAACGAAGATGAGAAAACTCGGCTTGCTGGTTGTCTTTGTTACTTTAGTCGCACTCAGTCCGAAAACCGTTAAGGCTTGTACCTGTGTTACATCCAGCGAGACGATCAAAGGATTTAGTTTAAAAACGTGGCTTAAAGAATTTGATGGAGCCATGTTTACCGGGCGTGTTAAGAAGATTGAAACAGTAAGGCTCAAGGTGGACCAAGAGTTAGCAAGCGATTCTTTGAGAGTGACATTCCAAGTAGACAAATATTGGAAAGGTGTCAATAACACTGAAGCGGTCGTTTATACCGGGGCAGGCTGCTGTGACTGTGGGGTTCATTACGTGGAGGGCGAGAACTATTTTGTAATTGCCCACCGTACCGACGGTTATCTAAGAACTAACATATGTACCTCCCCTGAGAACTATAGAGATGTCGACCTATACATTAAGGAACTCGGTAGGGGCAAGACGTCAAAAGCCAAAAAGAGGTAGCCGTGTTTCTCAGCGGTAGGCCCAAATGGTCACAAAGAAAAGATTAAGCACTATTCCAAATGTTGAAGCGCTTAGAAAGCTCTGTCAGTCTCTGGCGCTTTTAGATGCCATTATGTCTCCGGAATGGGAGTATCGCTATTATTCATTCAACTCTAAATGGGCCGATGGAGAAATGATGGCGTCGATGAGGAATGGCTCTGGCGATGAGTATTTCATCCTCTTCAATTCTCAGGGCGCTATCATGAAAGGGTTTGCACACGAATCGTCAATGAGTCCATGGTCAAGCGAATCAGAACAGGTTTGGCCGGGTGTGCTGGACCAAGTACCCAGGGAGTTTGGATCGTTTCTAACCGAGCCCGCGTTTTCCGTGGAGGAAACAACATTTTGCATTTGGCGAAAGAACGAAGATGCAGCCTGGCAGACTGGAGAGATCAAGTATCCTGAGGAAGAAGATCCTGATGGCTCGGAAGATCTTCTATTTATTCTCGATGGCAACCCGGAAACCTATCGAGAGTTCGCTGAGCAGTATTATGAACGCGTGATTGCAACTGATGTCGTCAATAGTATTTATGCCTACGAACCTTTAAAGGTGGAAATGATTGCGAGGCTGAACCCGGAAGCGTCCTTAAAGACTTTAAGCTCGGATCTTGACGAGATCGCTTACCCGTGGAGCGTATTCTAACAAGCGCTTGGAGTCGAACTCGCCAC
>DASROI010000466.1:0-18413 GCA_035646955.1 Pyrinomonadaceae bacterium | reverse complement strand
GTTTTGCGGTTGCTTCCTTGTTCGGAGAGGCAGGGGTTGTTGGTGGCGCTTCGGTTTTTGGAGCGGGATCTGATTTTACTTCGGATGGCTCAGCTTCTTTCTGGGGCTCTACAGGTTTTGAGGGACTGTCAGCGGTTGCAGGCTTGCCAGGCGCAACTTGTTGTTTTGCAGTCGTACGCTTGGTCCGAGCACCGGTCGTCGAACTCGTTTTACTACCAGAAACTTGTTTTTTTGAAGAGGTTGTTTGCCCGACAACATTTGAAGCGACGACACTTCCAATAAGAATACTGATTACTGCTTTATTCATCTCCAACCTCATTTGGTATTTCCGATAAGATCGGATCAGGGTTTACTCGACAAACGCGGCGCCTCGACGGTTCCATGAACCACAACTGTCCCACCGAATCCGACGGCCCACCCGTGTGAACGATCTGTTATGAAGACTCGCTCTAAAGGATGAGTGGTGGCGCTTATTTGTTTCGTCCAACTGACACCTCCGTCAGCCGTATAGATAACTGTGCCCTCAGCCCCGACGGCCCATCCTTCGCGGTCGTTGATAAACTTCACGTCGTAGAGGTCCGTGCTGACTCCAGAATTTTGTCGCAGCCATGTGCGGCCGCCATTGTCCGTCCGAAAGATAGTTCCCTGGCTGCCAACGGCCCAACCGATCCTGTTATTAATAAAAGACGCCGCCGCGAACCGCACGGGGTCAGTTATGCCCTGAGGTAATCTCGACTGGTACCAGGTGTCGCCACCGTCGGACGTTTGGATGATCGTTGCGCCGGCGCCCACTAACCATCCTCGATCATCATCAATGAACGTTCCACCCAGGAGTAGGTGCCGAGTCGGCGACTGTAATCGTGTCCACGAAAGACCTCCGTCTCGCGTCGCATAAATCAACCCAGCTTCACCAAAAACCCAGCCCCTGCCACCGCGACTAAATACGACTCGCGTGAACCTCGCATCAACATCGAGTCCTTTAATTTTGATCTGTTCCCAATTCTCGCCGCCATCAATGGTTCGCATTAGATATGCGCGAGGGTCATCCTTTTCCTTGAGCTCGTATTCGTTCACTTCGCAAACGGTCCACCCGTTACGCTCGTCAATAAAAAATATGTCTCGAATGACATCCTGGGTCGACGCGGATCGTTGCTGCCACGACTTCCCACCATCGTTGGTTGCGAGCAGGGTGCCCTTGCTACCAACGGCCCAACCTCGATTTTGGTCAAGAAAGAAGACGGAGTGTAACCAGGCGAGCGTTCCTGTCCGCTGTCGCTCCCAGGCAGCTGTTTGAGCCGACGCGTTGAGGGAACACAGAAGCAGACAGACTAGACACGTCAGACTCTTGAGGGACCATTCTGGCTTCATGGCAAAGTGATGCGGCCTGGCAATGGCCAGGCCACACGCGGATTATTATGGCAACCCAAAGATGCTGGCGAAAGTCAAAATCGGAGTCAAACTCATAAACTTTTGGAATGTCTTAAATTTGTTTCCTGGAACGAGAATCTGATCGCCCGGCACGAGGTAGGTCGTGTCGGCAGCTTTACCTTTATAGATGGCTGAAACGTTAACGGCAATCTGCGACAGCATGCCGTTTGGCGATCGTCGTAACACAACAACTTTACTTCTGTCCCCTGTTGGTAAGACACCGCCGGCTTCGGCGATTGCTTCAGTGACGGTCATCCGGTGATTCATCAACCGAATACCGGGCTGGCCAACATCACCAAGTATGCTGTAACGATATGACGATGCCTTATCGAGTGAAACTGTTACTTGCGGATCGATAATGTACTCGTCGTATTTCTTGGTGATGATAGTGGCGACCTCATCTACTGTTTTACCGTTCACGAAGATGCCACCTGGGATAAGGGCCAAGGAGATACGGCCACTTGGTGGAACTACGATACCAGCTCTGGAGTAGCGATCCTGGTTGAACACCGAGACAGAGATTACATCTTCTGGTCCCAGCCTGTAGGTGTCGAAGAAGTTGTTGTAGAACGGAATGACTGCTGCTTCTTCAGACATCTGTTCCTGACGATTAGCCTGCAACGCCGCAGGAACATCGCTTGGGGTGCTCGGTGTTTCATTTGGCTCAAGGCGATCTGCCGGCTTTTTAGTCTGATCGACTTGTCCCGTTGCTGTTCGTTGTCGAGTCTTTTGCGGATCTGGCGTCGTCTGGGCGGAAACGGTCACACCCACGATTACGACGAGCAAAATTACCGATGCAACTTGTTTGACAGTTCTAATCATCATCGCTACCTCCAATGGCGCCCGAATTACTGAGCCCCTCTTCCAAACAGAATTATCTTGATGGTTTCAAACATAATTACCGCATCAAGAAGCAACCCCTGGTTTTTGATGTAAAAGAGATCGTACTGCAGCTTTTGCCGGGCATCTTCAATAGAAGCGCCATACGGATACTTGATCTGCGCCCAACCGGTAAGTCCTGGGGCACTCAAGTGTCGCTGTTCGTAGTATGGAATCTCATCAGCAAGCTGTTTGACGAAATGAGGGCGCTCAGGTCGCGGCCCAACAAAGCTCATCTCGCCCCGCAGAATGCTCCAAAACTGGGGAATCTCGTCTACTCGAATTTTCCGAATTACTTTGCCAACTCTCGTCGTACGGTCGTCGCCTTTCGTGGCCCAAACAGGTCCGTCAGCCTCGGCATCAACTCTCATCGACCTAAACTTCGTAAGCACGAATATTCGACCGTTTTGCCCGACGCGCTCCTGCCTGTAAAAGACAGGTCCGCGTGAATCAAGCTTGATCAAAATGGCCGTTACGATCGCTATCGGCAGTGAAAGTATCGCGCCCATGAGAGCTACAAATCGATGGACCACATTCCGGATAATTAACGACAACTTTGCCTGTCGGCCGCGTCCGCCGAAGATCAACCATGAGGGGCGCATCATCGCCAACGACACCCGGCCGGTAACGCGCTCATAAAACGAGGCACCTTCTTCGATGGTAACGTGACCAGCCAAACTCAGCTGCAACAACTTGTCAGTTGGCAATTGTCCTCGGCGTTCACCCATGGCAACCACAATGCGATCTATATCTTCGCGCTGAACTATTTCTCCCAATTGTTCTGTAAGACCGATTACTCGGGGATTTATCAAACTCTTGCCAAGCAGTTCAGCATCGTTACCCACGAAGCCAACTATCCGATACCCGGCATCAGGACGGCTGAGCACTTCCCGAGCGACTTCCACTGCGAGATTTCCGGAGCCCACTATGAGAATCTTTTCTCCGAAGTCAGGATGGCCCAACAACCAGTGAATGGAGACGCGCCACGCCACCATTAGTCCCAGCGCCAGCGGTAAAGCGATCACCGCAATACCACGTCCCAACATCAATCCAGGAAAGGCGTAGAAGGCAATGGCTAAGGCGATCCATGCCAACCCCAAAGCCTGAATAAGTCTGAGCGTTAATTCCTTCCGATCGTGTATGACCACAAAGTCGTACAAATCGAAAAGATAAAATGCAGCCAGGCAAAATGCGGCTGCGACGCCAGCTTTCCAATAACCATTACGAGTTATCAACTCGTAAGGAGCACCATCAACTCCGGTACGGAGGTACACAGCACCGATGATCGCACCAAAGATCAGAACGGCTTCGCCGAGTATCAGTAATACCGTACGACTATTGAGGCGGAGAACTCTCAATTTATCCGACTGCTACCTCCTGATGGTCCGTTGAGTCATTGACTCTCTTTGGACCACGCTGCTGGTAATAGTAGCGCTGCTGATAGTAATAGGAAGTACCATCCGGCTGCGCATCTACACGATTTAGAATCACACCCAGCATTTTTTCGCGCGGAATCGTTTCAAGCATTCGATCCACAGCCGCATAACGAGTTTTACCCGCTCGCACGACAAGCAATGCAGCATCGGCACGGTTCATCAAGACGTTTGCATCTGTAAAGATTCCGAGCGGAGGCGCATCGATAATTATGTAATCGAACATCCTGCGTACGTCCGTAAGCAGGCGAGCGTAAGTTGGACCGGATAGCAATTCCGCCACGTCATCTCTTGGCTGACCGCCCGGCAACAAATACAGGCCCGCAGGATCCAGACGAACGATTGCATCCTCGAGACTTAGATGTCCGCCCAATACTTCGGACAATCCAACAGGGGCATCAATACCGAGATATTCGGTGGCGCACGGTCGTCGCAGGTCGCTATCGATAACCAGCGCACGAATGCCTTCAGTTTGGGCTAGCAACCATGCGAGATTGAGGGCCGTAAGAGTTTTTCCTTCCGCGATTCCCGCACTGGTTATCACGAATGCCCGCATTTGCATTCGTTCACCGGCCTGGAGGATACGCGTACGCAAAGCGCGAAACTGTTCAGCATAGGCTGACCGAGGCTGACTCACCGCAACAAGGTGAGGCTCGACGCGCGCCAAAGAAATGTCATAAGAGACAGTTCCCCCAACGCGCGCCGCCCCGGCAGCGTCCAAAGTTGCCCCAGCATCACGCGAAGCAAAACCGCCGGGGAGTGCCGACCCGTCGGGTACATCCGCAGTGTGCGCAGTGGACGCTGAACTCTGCATCGTTTCATTTGCAATCGAGGCAATCGATGAACCACTGAAGATCTGTTCTTCGACTTCTTTTGCATTGGGCAACGCGACGGGCTTCTGCTCGTCGCGAGTACGATGCGTTTGATTCTCTGATTTCTTGCCGGTCCCATTAGGACTGGCGCTTTGTCGTTTAATAGCGTCAAAAACTCTTCCCATGTATCACCTCTCAGGGCTTCTGAACTCTCAGAAGACTCTCAATTAGCTTGGCTCTGGAACGACCGTTATGTTCTCTGATTCATGTTCGGCTGTAGGTGTTCCTGCCGCCCATAATTCTGCCCTTGTAGCAGACGAGAAAATGCTGGCCGGGGCCTCACGCTCCTCACCTCGTTGCATGCCGCGATCGGAACGAGGCAGCATGTCGAAGGTTTCGGCAACGTCTTCAATAATTGCCCTGCTGATCGTCGTCTCACCGGCTGCATAACCAGCCAGCAAAGCGTTGTCGCAGAGATTATTGATGTTGCGTGGAATGCCCTCAGAACAACGGTAGATGTAGTCAATGGCGGCCGGAGAAAAAATGCCACTTCGCTCTCCGCCCGCAACCAACAGGCGCGAAGTGATGTACCGATCTGTTTCTTCAACGTTTGGAAGCGGCTTAATCACACAACGCAACGCCACCCGTTGTTTCAGCTGGCGCAGGTCGGGGTTGTTCAGCACATCCCGCAATTCAGGTTGGCCCGTGAGCACAATCTGAAGCTGTTTAGCCGTATTCGACTCGTAGTTTGAAAGCAATCGAATCTCTTCAAGCACGTGAGGCGAAAGACCCTGAGCCTCGTCGACTATTAGAACTGTCCGCAATCCGCGCGAATGACGCGACTCAAGAGCCCGTCCCAACTCAAGTAGCAACTCCGATTTTGTTTCCCATTTCTGCAAGTCAAGCAGAGTCGCCACGTGTTGGTAAAATTCGGGAACCGAAAGCCTTGGATTGAAGATATAGGCAACCAACACCGTTCGATCGAGGCGCTGCATCATCCAACGCAGGATGGTCGTTTTGCCCGTTCCCACTTCACCAGTCACTACGACCAGGCCTTTACCACTCTCGATTCCGTAGTGCAGGTTTGCCATCACCTCTGTATGCGACGGCGTGAAGTAGATGAAACGCGGATCCGGTGTAAGCGCGAAAGGCAATTCTTTTAGCCCGTAGAATTCTGCGTACACGAAAATGGACCTCCAGTTAGGACCAATTGGTCCCTTATAAAACTAAGCGCGTCCCGAAGACTGGCTTAGCAACTCAAAAACGTGAGTAAGCTTAAGGGCAAGGGCAAGCAAGGGGATGCTCACAATAGTGACGGCAAAACCCGCCGCTAACATCAACCGTCTACGCCGCGGAACTGCACGAGCTTCCTGGGGCGTAAGCAACTCAGGCACCGCAATCAACACCGGCAAGCCAGTGTAGTGACGAGCGTCTTCCGTAGTTTGAATAGTGAGCAAACGTGGGATTTCAAAAACCCCGGCGAGCAAGAGACCCACCGCCAGGCCAAGTGCCACACCGATTCCGGAGAGAAGCAATCTCTTTGGCGCGACTGGAATCGAAGGCAGGTTCGCAGCGTCGACGACCTGGATACCTTCACCCTGTTGCTGTTTTATCGCGTCGTCCCCAAGTGAAATTTTTGCCTGTTGGGCCAGCAGAGAGTCGTAGGCCGCCTTCTTGGTGTTGTAGTCGCGCTCGAGCGCTCCCAACGCCACCTCAGAGCCGGGAACGTTGTTGATGCGTTCAGTGATAGCGGCGATAGCCTTGTCGTTTTGCGCAAGGAAATCTTGCTGGCGCTTAATTTCACCTTCCGTCATCTTGATTTCGTTTTCGACGGCGCTAACAGTAAGGTCAGGCCGCTTGTTTATTCTCTCAGCCTTCTCTCTTATCTTGTCCTTCCACTCAGCAATCATCTGGTCCATGCTTTCCTGGACCTTATCGATTTCCGCTTGCTTTGAAATGACGTCGGGATGCTTTGGTGTGTAGTCCTGTTTGAGCTTAGTGAGCTCTCCCTCAAGCTGGGCCTTCCGTGTAACCAGCTGCGAATAAGCCATCGTGGTTTTGGGATCGGTCACATCTTCAGCGGCTTGTTCTTTCGCCGTTTGATTTGACTGTTTCAAAAGCGCTAATTGACTGTTCGCAGCGGACCGGCGATCTTGAAGTCTGCCAATCTCGGCCATCAGTGCTTTTTGCTGTTCACGCAGTCCAGTGAGTTGACTAATCAGGGACTGGGCTTCAGAAGGCAAACTGCCCAGGTTCCGATTCATGAAATCCAGGCGTTCCTTGTCCTTCTGGTCCAACTCTTCCTTAGCCTGTCTTACCTGGTTATCAATGAACACCCGTGCTGAGTTCGAAGTCTGAGTCGTCGAACTCGTCTGTTGATCGATATATTTACTGGCCAGCTCACCGGTTACAGCCTGGGTTACTCGCGGCTCACGGTTCTTAAAGGTGATGTTGAAACCATTCGTAATATCGTTACGACTGGTATTGACTTCGACCTTAATGTCCTTCCGCATCATCGCGATCACCGACTCCATTGGCTCGCCTCGGAGTCGTTCCGTTTTATACAGATCGTATTTAACTACCAGTGGTTCCAGTGAGCTTCGGCTAGTGACGACCTGACTGATGCTCGTCAATTGCCTGGTCAAACTGTCTTCCGTGACGGTCGGTACCATCGAGGTAGGCAGCGTAGAAGGTCTCACGACAATTAGCGTGCTTGACTCGTAAACATCGGGCAAACGATAGACCACCCAGACGACCGCAGCTGTAATTGCCACCACTGGAAGGATGATCAACCACTTCCTGCGCTGCAGTATCCTTAAATATTCACTCGGGGTGCGCTGGCGAAATTCAACGCTCATTGTTCACTCCTCCATCTACTTTCAATACGCTAACCTTAAAGTGTTGCTAACAACTGCTTGGCTTCATTTGCGTCTGCAAAGGGAACTTTTTCAGCAAGACGCATTGCGGTTTGCAACTCGCGACGAGCGCCCTCTTTGTCACCTTTACCATTGAGCGCAACCGCGAGGTGATAGTGATAAGTCGGACTTGGGGTTGCATTTGCGTTCCGCGCGGCCGTCTCATCCAACGAAACTGCTTTCTGCAACTGGTCCACAGCCGCGGCGTAAAGGCTCTTCTTGTAGTAGACCCAACCCAACGTGTCGACAAACCCGGCCACATTCGGGTTCTTCTGGACCACGCCCTGGGCCAGGCGAACCGCCTCATCGAGATTGCCTTTTCCAGTCGTTGCATACAGCCAGGCGAGATTGTTCGCAGCGATGACGGCATTCGGATCCTTCTCGAGAGCTTTACGATAGTTGTCAGCAGCAGCGTCGAAATTCTTGCGGGCGTCTTCCAGCATTCCAATAAGCGTGTACGCGGTGGAATTGTCGGGACGAATCGCGAGAATTTTTTGATACTGGGCTATGGCTCTATCTTCTTGTTTCGAATTAATAAACAGTGCCCCCAGCGCGGAATAAGCCGGCAGGTAATTCGGATTGAGCTCAAGGGCCTTGTTTAATTCCGCTTCTGCTCCTGCAGCGTCTTGTTGAAATCCGTAGACCTGTGCTTTCAGGAAATGCATCGCCGCGTTGTTTGGATTCGCAGCTACGACCATATCAATGCGACTGTGCGCCTTATCAAACTCCTTATTGGCGGCGTAGACATTGATCAGACCGGTGAGTGCGCCGAGATTTGTCGAGTCAACTTTCAGTGCGGTTTCGAATAAGTTGATAGCTTCGTCACGCTTGTTCTCTTTTAAAGAGAGGATCGCAAGGCTGTTATATGAACTTGGATCATTTGGAGCAGTGTCCCGAGCCATCTCGAAATCTTTCCGAGCACCGGCAAGGTCCCCAAATTGAACCTCAGCCGAGCCTCTCACGAGATGAGTCTTCTGCCGAATCTCAGTCAATAACTGAGGCGTACTTGTCCGGTCCGGGGCAGCTTTGTCCAAACGGTTGAGTAAGTCTGAAGCAAGACTAGCGGCTTGCTTAGCGTCGCCACCGGAGAGCGTGATCTGCACCTGGATGAGTTTTGCTGGAAGAAAATCAGGGTAGTTTCGTTCAAGGTCTGAAGCGAAAGCTCTAGCTTGATCAATCAATCCAAGATTGAAGTTTGCCTGGGCCATGAAGTACAGCCCGATTTGAGAAGTGGGATCCTGGCGCAGTACGTCCTTAAGATCCTCTATTGCTGCTTTAAGCGACTCGACCTCACCAGATTGTCCACGCATGCGAGCGCGCAGCAGGAGAGCCTGCCGATCATGTGAATCTCGCTTTAACGCCTCGTCGATCTGGGCACTGGCTCCAACCGTGTCACCACGCGTTAGCAATATTTCTGCCAGACGATAGCGTCCCTGACTGTAATCAGGAGATTTAGCAACGAGGTCTTTGTAGATTTTTATAGAGTCGTCAATTCGATCAACAGCCGAGTAAAAGTCAGCCAGCATCGCCTGGCTCTCCGGCTTACTGGGATCGAGGTCGACGATTCCCTTGTAAACTTCTTCAGCTTTGTCGAACTGTTTGCTTTGATAGTAAAACCTTCCGAGCGCGAGTCTTGCATCTCGGTTGGCTGGAGCGACATCCACTGCTTTTCTGAACTCAGCTTCAGCTTCCGCCGGCCTGTTTGCCTGCGTCAGAAAGCGCGCGTACTCAGTATGTGCAAGTGGTGAATTGCCATTGACCGAAATTGCTTTCTTAAACAAGTCTTCAGCCTTGCCAGTGTCATTTGTGACGATGTAGAAACGGGCCAGACTTAGATAAGACTCAACGCGGTTCGGATCGAGTTCAATCGCGTGGTTTAATTCTTTATAGGCTTCATCTCGTTTGTTCTGATTAAAATAGATGGTGCCCTGAAGAACGTGACCTTCAATGTAATTCGGGTCCTTGTTCAGTATCTCATCGGCTAGCTTCTGAGCCTCCGGCAGCAGCTCTGGTTTATTCTTTGCCGCCACGACGTAATAGTTGCCGAGCTTCACGCGAGCTTCGAGATTGTTGGGATCGAGATCTCGCGTCTTGCGAAGCTCTTCTAACATCTCTCCCCACCGTTCAAGACCCTCGTACGAGCGCGCCATGCCCCAGTGAGCAGCGGCAAGCTTGTCGTCAATTTGTAGCGCGTTACGGAACTCGAGAGAAGCTTCCTGAAATTTTGAGTCTTTCAGATAGGCTTCGCCTCGGCTTACGTGTTCAGCTTTGGCTTTTTCGGGATTTGAGCAGCCTGATAGGAAAAATATGGCAGCTAGAAGAAGACAGAATAATGGTAGGTAAAGAGATCTCCGTCGGCACTCGATTGTCATTTCAATTTGCTCCTCGTCAGCGCGCTGAATAAGCGGCCGTTGCATCATCAGCCTTTCATCGTCGCCGGCGGGCAATGCCTTTGACGCCCCAAGAACTGAGACGAATAAAAAATACTCCTAATCAGGTTCTAATTCCAAAATCTGTTAACTGTTTAACGTCTATGCAATCTAATTTGGTACGAAGTCAGGCAATGTCGGCGCGGTCGCAGCTGCGAAATTTTTCGCAGCATTCAAGGCCGCCTCGTCGGATGTCGTTACTGGCACAGTAATTCGAACCATGGCCGCATCCGAACGACGCATACTGATACTATCTAAGACGGTAAACACTTTTCCCCAGTATTCACTTACAACTACCCGGCCACGCCCCTGATACCAGTAAAGCATGAGCTGTTTGACGCCTTCGTTTTCAATAATGTACTTATTTGCTTCGAAGGTCTGTCCATCACTAAGCATTACAGTCGTCTTTCCCGGAGCGCTCATCGTCCAGCCGGAACCCGGTAAACAGTTCAACGGGCTATGAAAGCTGGAACCATCTCGCTGGCTGGCGTAATAACCAACATAGTAATTGGCAAACTCGCCAGTCTTACTTCGATAATCGCGCAGGAGATAGTCGGAAGCTTTTAGTACGGCCATCGTCTGTTCATCCAGACGCTGATCGACGCCCTTTTGCGTCCAGTCGCCGACTTGGGCCGGAAAGTCTTTAAGTTCCTTCCGTTCAACATGGGCCTCTCCAAGCATCGCCCACGAATTTACCAGTGCGCCTGCAATTATCAGCACCACAAACAAGGCCCAAAATCTTGTTTTCCGGCTCATATTACTCATTACCCTCGGGTTCTGCGACCATCTTTGCTGGTCCAACCGGGTTGGCAAAAGCCATGTCCAGCTGTGGGGATTTCCCGCCAGGATTCTTCGGTGTTCGCATTCCCGCAATTCGATCCAGGATCCAGCCAACCGCAAAAAGCATCAGGAATGCGACGATGTATACAACCCAACCGGAAAAGCTATGGAAGAACCCATCAGCGACTTCCGTGCCATAGTAACGGGCGAGGACTCCTGTCCCGCTCACGCGCATTGCGTTCGTAATTATTGCGATAGGGATGGCCAGCCCAATAATCAGGAATGTCCGCCAAAAACCATAGGTGCGGTACCAACGCGGCCTTGACCCATCGCTTTCCAGCCTTGGAGCAGGTGGATAGGTAAAGTAAGCAAAAACTACGGCCAACGTAATGAGCGTCATCAGCGAGCGGATTCCGCTGCACGCCTCCACCACTTCTAGTTTCTTGGTGTGGACCGCATTAAGTGGCATTAACTCAATTACATTCCCCTGCCTCAATACCGGAATGTCGAGCATGCGCATGGACCACACCGCACATCTCGAGGCGAATAACTGGAGTGGAAATGCGATCTTATTAAAAACAATTGCCGGAATGGGCATGGCCAGGAACAACAAGGCCAGCGGGACGACCAGGAGTCGCAGAAGGCGCGCACCCCAGAAGTAAATAACTACTCCGACAATCAGGAGGAGCAAAGAGATTCGCTGCGTGTAGAGTTCGGCGCCGGCGACTCCGGCCCAAAGACCAAATAAACCGCCGGCAATCAGCAACCCACCCCAGAGAGTCGAAGGGTTAGAGCGAGCTTCGGCAAGCTTATCCTTTTGGAGCCAAAGGATATATCCAATTATGAATGGAATCAGGAGGCCGTGGGAGTAGTTCTCGTCGAACCACCAGTCACGAGAGAGCTTTACCAGAACCCAAAAATAGGCAAAGCCAACTGCTGAGACGATTAGGATTCCGCGCCAGATATTCTTAGTGGCCGGGACACTCATACACATTCCCTTGAACATTTCCGCAAGAAAAGGGCAATTTCCCTCGCGAAAACCGGTGGGTGTTTAAAATGATTCACCCGCTTAAATGCGCGAAAGAGCTTATATCAATTCATGCCCACGGACAATCATGGGAGACAAATTGTTACAAATTGTTCAAAACTATCAATCCAGAACAACTTCCAGAAAGCGTTGGATGCCGATCCAAAGAAAAAGGGCGATGCAAAATTGCACCGCCCTTTCCTAATCTCGTTAGTAGGAACTAACGAATGGAGATGCTTGGACCATTACTTCGCTGTCCATTCACAACCAGGGTCAACTTCACATTGCCAGCACCTTGCAGCGCTGGATCAAGTACTACAATTACCTGGTCCACTCCTGGTAAAACACCTTGAGCACCGGCAAACTCGACCGGCAATGAGATGACTTGTCCACTGCTTAGCTGCGCCTCGACTGATACAGACTCAGCAAAGTTTGGACGAATCACACCTTTGAGGTTCACATCGTTATTCAGATTCCAGTTCCATGCACTTCCACTGATACCGGTTGCAAAGAACGTCACCCGCGTTCGTTTGTCAGCCCCGAAATTCTCAGGAGTCGTTACCTTGAAGTTTGCGGTGGTTTGTTTGTGTCCATTTGCGGCCACCGCTGAACTGTTGTCGTTGTCATCAAGCGTTAGAATTCGCGAACCACCTTTGGAGACCGTCACGAATCCCTGGCTCACATACCCGTCCTGCGACGAAACGATGACTTCCGAGATTCCCTCCGGAACATCCGAAGGCAAGTAGAACTTGATTGCCGTCGGTGATGCATAGAGCACAGGAACGGCCACACCATTCACAGTTACAGTAAGACCACTCACTTCGTATGGAGCATCCCCGTTTGTGGAGAGTCTTGCGAAGTTTGTTTGAGTAGTCATCGGTTGTAGGTTGAATGGAACTGCCAGCGAAACGAGACTCAGCGGCGACACCGAGGAGGCCGTCGACAAACTAAGTCCAACACTGGCCTGACCAATAGCTACATCGACACGAGTACTCGTCGCTTGAGCCTGGGTCGCGGTCGACTGCGTTACATAGCTAAACAACATCAAGTCTTCAGCGATCGATAGGTGCGTCGCGATTCTCAACAAGTTATTTCTGATGTTGGTGCTGTTCGCTGCTTTCGAAGCCAGTCCAGAACTGGCTTTACTGAACAGTGTCGCCGCACGCAATTGAAGTTCAATCAGTGGCGATAGACTTCCGAAGACATCACGTTCATTCTGGAAATCAGTGAACGTCTGATTTATTTCGTTAGTCAGAGTATTGATGTCTGCAGTCAACAACCTGCTCGAACTGAGCGTTTGCTCCGCAGCACCTGAATAGTCACCTGATGCGTAGTCATCTGCCAGGGTGTTTGCATAATTCTTGGCAGAATTCGCACCGCGAGCAGCATTGGTAACATTGATTGTGACCGCTGCCGAAACAGTGGAAGCACCAAGGTTATCGTAGGCTTTAGCAGTAACGTTGTACTTGCCTTTGGCTACGTTGTTCCACGCAAAACTGTAAGGACTCGTGCTATCGGTGCCAATCAGCGTAGCACCGCGATAAAATTCAACCTTGGTGATTGAACCATCCTGATCGCTTGCGTTAGCTGACAGAGTGATGTTTGCTCCGGTCGAATAGCTTGAACCCGAATTTGGAGACGTTATCGACACCGTCGGAGCAATATTTCCTCCAGGAGTTGGTGTCGGGGTTGGGGTCGGCGTCGGAGTTGGTGTGGGGCTCGGTACAGGAGCCGACGCGTACCCGAAGAACAATCCACTCACGACCGCGTTCGCACCCTGGGTCCGGGTCACCTTTATCTTCACGTGACCGCGAATATCCCAAACTACATACTTGCCGCCATTGAACGAGCTCACGCTACGGCTATCAAGTTGAATATTCGTATCAAAATCAACGACGTCAAATCGCTCGGCTCGTTGATTCGTGTCCCAGTCAACTGCGTAAAGAGCGACTCGACGAGTCGAACCGTCTCTCACATTCACATCGATGGTGAACGTAGAGTCAGCATACCAACCGGCTGCGATACGATCAGTAGTTAGAGCCTTCTGCAATCCACGAGGGTCGCTGGTCGAGGGCGCCCAACTCATATTTGAATTTCCGGTTGAGCCGACCTGGGCGTAGGTTGGATAGCTAGTGGCATCGTTAATTGTGTTGTAACCATCGCCGCCATACATACCTTTCCAAGTTCCCTGACTGGCTGAGTCGACCTGTATGAAGCTCGCACTCGCCGTTGGTATAGGAGTGGGAGTTGCGGTTGGGGTTGGGGTTGGCGTTGGTGAAGGCGCGGTAACTGGAGCTTTACCGGAACGGTCCCAGCAAGCACGACCACCATAGAGCGTAAATGCCATCCCGGAGATGGTTTTGCCCTCAAGACCAACTAGATTAGCTGGTACCTCGAGCCGTACCCATTGACCTTTCGCAGGCAACGCACCCATGGATCTCCTACTGTCGGTTCCATCGGTACCCATAGCGAAGACGTTGCTACCCCAGTAGGCGCGGTGTTCCCAGCCGCTGCTATTCCACTGCAACATTATGGCGCTCGGAGCGTTCGCCGGATCGATATAAACATAGGTGAAAAGTTTTTCACCGGTACCCGGAGTGATGGTTGAAATTGCCTGTGTGAAGTAATGCTGATGTTGTCCCGACAGGACCGGGGATTCATGCACCAGAGGCGCTTGAAATGGAAGTGGATTGCTGCTGATCCAATCCCAACCATCGCTATCCGGATTAGCGACTGCACCAGCTGGTAACGCGCCATTGATCCAAACTACGTCGCCTGCGGGTGTCGGAGCTGGACTAGGAGTCGGAGTCGGACTTGGACTTGGCGTTGGGGTCGGTGTCGCCGTCGGTGAAGGAGTAGGAGTTCCAGTTGGAGTGGGCGTTGGACTTGGCGTCGGGAACGTACCTCCCAATCTCCAGGCCAGGAACTTTCCACCACTGCGATAGGATTCGTCGTATTCCTTACCACGGTAAGCAGCCAGACCACGGTAACCGTCCGTGCCGCTATAGGTCGCATCAAAGATCTCCTCACCCCATTGTTTGAAGCGACTGTCGCCGGTGATCATGTACGCATAACCGAATTGCGAAATCGCTGTAGCGTTCAGCTGGCGAGACTCCGAGATCAAGCTTGTGTCAGAGGGTGGAAATGGATTCGCGGCATTACCACAACCGGCTTCGCACGAATATCCCGTGTTGAACTGACCATGCACGAAGTAGTACATGCCGCGCCAACCGTTCGGGTTGTAACTGCGCAGGTACTCATGCTCAGCAGACTTGGTAATCGCATTCGCCACAGTGGCGCTACCTGTTAACCGGTGAGTTGCGATCATTCCTTCATTCAGGATACCAACCATGAAGGGTTGCTCCATGCCGGTAAAACCATCAAGCGAGCCCGGGCTCGAATCATCAACACTCCAGCGGTATGAGCCGTCCGTATTCTGCAAGCGAGCGTAGTAATTGACTGCGCCGGCTAAGGCTCTTGTCTTAAAGGATTGCCGGACGGTTGGATCCGGGTGAACTGCTCCGAGGTCCGCTGCATAAAGCAACATGAAACCGCCGTCGCGAATACCAAAGTAGAGACCTGACCAATTCATCGGCACTTCCACCCAGTTGTGATACTGGTAGTCGACGTAATCGGTAATCCAGGGCCACATTTCCGGGCGACCATCGAGCGCTCGGAGAATCAAACCCGTCAACGCGATACTTCTGGGCGCCATACCGTCGCCGGTTACTGACATCAGATTCCGGCCGTAATCGATAACTGGTTGCGACCACCACGAATCGGCGACTTTTCGCGCACAATCAAGAAAGCGTGTGTCGCCAGTTCGGTAGTAGTTGGTGTACTGCGTAAAGGAAAAATCATAATAGTTCAGGTAGCCCTGGTAGTTATCTACTGAAGCGCTGGTAGGCGAAGACATCGTCTGACCGCTTGCGGTGGCACCTTGCCAGGCCATCGTCAACGTGAGTTGAGTATCACTCTGAATTGAAGCGACTATTTTAACCAGGCGGCCCAGTGAGCCGTTTGAGATGATGGCGTAATCTTTTGCTTCAGTTAAAAAGTGAGTACCTACACCCGTAACGGTCTTGCTGCCATTCGTGACACTCACGGTGCCAGAGATCAGGACGTTGCCCGGCGTATGGGCCACGTCAGGAAATTCACTACAAAGTTGCAGACCTCGATTGGTCGCATTTTGATCAAACCAAGTTGCACCAACCTGCGTGCTCGTTCCACTGCGGACCTGGGGTCCTACTAGAAACGCCACCTCTGGAGATGGCATCGTGGCAATAACATCAGAACTGGACTGTGCGCTAACCGAGACGGCTGCGGTAAAAGGAATAGTGGTACTTAGTATGAGAGCGGAGAGAACGAACGAAAGAATCTTTTCAAGAACAGGACTCCAGGGAGTCATGCGTCGACCATGGGAGATCATGAACAATCCTCTTTTCAGTGAAACAAAAATATGAAGGAAGGACTGAAAGTCTTTGCCGCGTACGTTAGCGTCGACAACAACTCGCAGACGGGACAAGATGATTTGTTCGCGTTCTATGTATGAATGTATTAAGCCGAACGTACGCGAACATCTCAGTCGCAAAAACAATGCGACATACACGAAGAGCCCTACCGGGTTTCGAGACGGATATTTTTTGTGGGAAAAAAGGGAAGAAACGATCGAGGTACTGAAACGGGACTTTTGCTGGTGATGCGAGACAAAAGCGCGTAGCCAGTACAGCTCCAAAACTTTTAGGGTTCTGGAGTTGACCCAGGCGAGTCGTGAAGCAAACGTAACGTGCAACACTTCGCCGGAGCCAAATGGTCAAACAGTGGAGACTTGACTCTCTCAGATCGCCTTCGGCAACCCGACCATCTTGGAGAGCAAATCTAAAGCGCTCTAAAAGACTCGTGGCTTTGCGTCCCTGTCTCACGACAGGTTTGCCTTTATCGTGTGCAATCGTCACGTTATGAAAGATCAGTGTCGCGGACCTTCTCGCGACTAGACGTACGCCCATTAAACACTGCCCTCCGGTGTATTGTCAATGACTTTTCTTTTTAAATTTTGTTGGACAAAATGGGCAAATTGATAGGGCAGGATGGCCTTGCAATAAGCACAGTTTTGTCGTGGAAAATGTCTTTAGAACGGTCGCCGCACGAGACCTCAGTTTGACCCTGAACTGCTCTCCTCAATGCACCGCGGAGCAGCGTTCAGTACACGAAGTGGTTGCAAACTATCTGGGTGTTTTTGTTTTTCCCGCGCTCGAGCAGAAAGGTGTCTCGAATGTGGTTCTGACAAAAATTGTCAGAACTCCGGGCTATCGAGACAAACTTCCTTATTCAGCCATCCGGCTAAAACCTTCTTCTTTCGAGTGTATTTTTACTTACTGAAGGGACTTACTTATCTGAACAACTCAGGCAGGAATGATTTAACTCGATCATGGAAGTTGAAAGGTTGTAGAAAAGTTGTGGTTATTTTGTGTTCGCTGTTTGACGATGCAATATTTTGTACTTTAAAGGAAGAACGCACTCTATGTTATTGTCGTGTTCCGGAGCCCGCAAGAAGTTGAGGCTGGGCGCTTACGAGATTAAAGACCATGATGACACTTCTAACAATCGCATTCCTTGGTGGCAGTTTAGCCGTAGCCCTCTTTCTTAATTCGTATTTCGACAAGAAAAACGAAAAGCGATTATTAAGGAAGCGAACTAATACAAGATGACGGTTAGCCATCAAGAGTCTCCAGCGGTGAAGTACTCACTCTTAAAGTCGCTATTAAATAAAAAAGTTCATGAGAGAGTCAGAGGAGGATACCGGCTCTGCAAGCGTTTGACTCGAAACATGGGCTCTGTTCCCATACGCATCGACTCCTATCCAACTCTCTATGTTGACCTGCGCAGCCTCGATGCACACGCCTTAAAGCTTTTTACGGAAGAACCGTTACCGTCAGTGCCGCACGAACCCGCACTCACGCGGGTATTCAATCAAATAATTCGTCCAACCGACGTAGTGTTTGACGTAGGGGCTAACCTGGGCTTGCACTCTCTTACGTTTTCCAGGATGGCGAAGAAGGTGATTGCGTTTGAACCTAATCCAGCTCTCGTTCCAAACCTTCGCAAGACGCTCGATGGCGTACCCAACGCTGAACTGCAGGCATGTTGTCTGAGTGATCAGGACGGCAGCGTGGACTTTCATGTTTCGAAATGGGATCACATGCTGGGAAGCCTTGCTGATTGGAGCGGACAGCCGGCTGATACCATTAATGTCCCGGCGTTCGCGCTGGATTCTCTACTCGAAAAAGGATCAATCCCCACTCCGCAAGTACTCAAGGTAGACGTTGAAGGTGCTGAGCCACTCGTATTTCGTGGAGGCGAGAAATTATTCAGCGGCCCCTCTGCTCCACGGGCAATTATATTTGAGGAGTTGAATCGCGCGTCTCGCAAATTGGGACTTGGCGACACCGAGGCCGCAGACTTCCTCCGAGAAAGAGGCTACGATCTGCATTTAATACTGGACGAAGGCCTGGTTCCCTTATCCGATGTCCGCCCACCCGCCGCCAACCTACTGGCCACCCGCAGCGTTTTGCGCAAAAAGTAAAAGACGCGACTAGGTACAACGCGAGCGAAGCGACCGGATGCCACCCTCAACAAAGCAATCGTGAGAACCACAGCGGAAATTGAGAGTGGCATTCGGTCGCTGCGCTCGCGGTACTGTCCTTATCAGC
>DASROI010000465.1:0-8306 GCA_035646955.1 Pyrinomonadaceae bacterium | reverse complement strand
CGCTACCGCGTTTCGGTACTGACCGTCTCGCAACTTGCTTGCGCCGCTTAAGTTGCACACAGTCAGCTAAACTAAGACACTACTTGCAGAACCGAAGCAACGAACTTCAAGTTCTGTAATCGCTGACGCGCACTGGTTTCTCTTGTGGTAAACGAAGAACGCGATCAATACAAATCTGGCGGGTTCCCGAGTCGACGCCCCTGGTGGGTGCGTTTGGGCTTCGGTTTTTGCGTCTGGACGTTGCTCGGGTTGTCGTTTGCACTGAGCTCTTATCTCGGCGCAAGGCAGGACAATGTTCAAATCTCGTTGAGGCGAATGCTCACCGGATACCTGGCAGACTTTTACCTTTGGGGAATGCTGTCACCTCTCATCTTCCGGGTCGTCAAGCGATTTGAGTTAGAGAAAAATTTTCCGCGAAATCTCTTGATCCATATCGCGGTGAGTGTAGCCCTCTCGTTTGTGGTTTTATCTGCTGCCGCTCCTGTGTCTTGGTATTTGGGTAACCCCAATCTGGTACGCAACCCAACACTGCTGGTTCTGTGGCGGAATAACGCTTTTAGCATTTACTACTTTCACCAGGGCCTCACGATCTACTGGGCCACTGTGGCTGTGGCGCACGCAATTCATTACTACCGTGGTCAACGTGAAGGAGAGGCGAAGGCTGGACAACTCGCAGCGCAACTTGCCCAGGCGCAATTGCAAGCACTGAAGATGCAGATCCATCCGCATTTTCTCTTCAACACCCTCAATTCAATCGCAGCTCTCCTTCATATGGATGTCGAAGCTGCTGACAAAATGATCGCGAGACTCGGCGACTTCCTCAGGCTGACACTTAAAAGGTCAGACAATCAGACTGTTGACTTCGGACAGGAACTGGAGTTTCTGAAATGTTACCTGGACATCGAACACATCCGTTTCCAGGACCGACTCACAGTTGACATGGAGATTGAACCAGAGACGCTGGATCTGATGGTTCCCAATCTCATTCTGCAGCCAATTGTGGAAAATGCGGTCCGCCATGGTGTCGCACGTAGATCCGGACAGGGGCACATAACAATCCGAGCAATTACCAAAAGCAACCGATTGATAGTGCGAGTTGAAGATAACGGACCCGGATTAAAAATGAATACAAACGGTGGTTCATCCGGAATCGGTCTCAATAACACACGCTCGCGGTTGGAACAATTTTATGGTCCGGATTATGACTTTCAGATCACGAATTCGAAAGGAAGTGGGGTAATCGTAACGCTGGAGATTCCTGCAAACCCCACGATTAATAGCTAGGGAAGAGGCCTTGCAGATAAGAACTTTAATTGTCGACGACGAACCTCTCGCGCGTGATCGTATACGCGAGATGCTCAAGACTGAGGGTGGAATCGAGATAATCGGTGAAGCACGGAACGGGCAGGAAGCGATTGATTCCATAAGCGCTCAGGAACCTGACCTCGTCTTTCTAGATGTGCAGATGCCCGACCATGATGGGTTCGAAGTCTTGCAAAATCTCAAAGTCAAACGGATGCCCGTCATTATCTTCGTAACTGCATACGACCAACACGCCATGCGAGCGTTTGATGTGCATGCAATCGACTACTTGACTAAGCCTTTCGATCGAAAGAGATTTGCAGATGCGCTTGATCGCGCAAGGACCTTTTTGAAAGGAACAAATGAACTCGATACCCGGCAAATCATGACCATGCTGGAAGAGCTCAAATCAGGCCCACGCTATCTGGAGCGATTTGCGGTAAGGAGCGGCGAAACTTTGTTCTTTGTCCGCACTGAAGATGTAGATTCGATTGAAGCCCAGGGCAACTATGTCCGTCTTAATCTCGCCAACTCATCTCATTTGGTCCGCGATACTCTCAACAACATCGAATCACAAGTTGATCCACACACATTTGTACGCATTCATCGCCAAACAATCGTCAACATGAATCGCGTCAAAGAGCTGCAAACCTGGGCACGAGGTGAATACCGCGTAATTTTGTTCAATGGGGCTTGTTACTCTCTCGGTCGCAGCTATCGGCAGCATTTCGATGACTTCATTAAGCATTGGTCGCGAGAAGAGTGAAGGCCAGGCTTGGTACACACTCGTCCTCAAGTTAACGTCCCACGTCACGCAGAATTGTCGCTCGTCACATTTTGATTCAAATCTTTGCAGCCTCAAGCGAGACTAGCGCTTCGCAATGTGGTTTCCTCATTTATTGGAAAAAGTGTGAAGCAAACGACCTCCCAGGCTTGGGCCCAGGCCGCGCTGAGATCAAGGCTTTGTGTGACCTTCGTGTTTCCTGGTTTTTGTGACGAAGCGTGGAGACCTTACCAATCACAAAGGCGCAGGGAATGCGAGGGTCGCACAGAGAGACTGCAATTTGTTTCTAATCGATCAAAATGACAATTCCCCGTGAGTCGGGAACAGCCTGCCCAACAAAGGAGCGTTATGAGAGAGACGAACGTTGAAACTTCTCAGCAGGGAACCTTTATAGGGCGTCCACGCGCTTTCACAACCATCTTCTTTGGCGGCCTGGCAATCGGTATTCTCGATCTTACATTTGCCTTCACCTTCTACGGATTGATATTGGGCGCAAAGCCACTGCGTATATTCCAATCTGTCGCTGCCGGCGTACTTGGCAGACAAACTGCGGTCGAGGGCGGCGTCCGGACTTTCTTGCTGGGGATCGTGCTTCATTTTGTGGTGGCGACATGCATTGCAGCCGTGTATTTCCTGGCAACGCTGGTCTTCCCGGTTTTTGTTCGTCACCCGGTGATTAGTGGGCTGTGTTATGGGGTAGCGGCGTATTTTGGCATGAAGTACATCGTCTTACCGCTTTCCGCCATTGGACAAAGAGGGACCTTGCCTCGTTTCCCGATTCTGTTGACAGAAATTATTGGACATGCAGTTCTGGTTGGATTACCCGTAGCCCTGCTGGCACGAAGGTCCGCAAACGGGAATGGGAATATTTCTTCAGAGTCAGCGAGTTCGGAACCCACCCTTACCCCAAGCGGTATTTGAGCGATTTTCACTTTTACAGGTTCCCCTAGTGCCCCCGCCTAATCACGCGAAATAAGACGGCCATTCCTTCAGGGTAACTTGAGCAATCACCCGCTCGATCCCAGGGCTTACAAGGCTCAACCCCGGGCGGGCATCTGATTTACACCTTCGGCCTCAAAAATACGGCGTAGATTTGAGCGTTTGCTAGCCAGGTTCCGGGCTTTTTAATATTTCTGTTTCAAAAGCTCTTTTCGTTTAAAAAAAGACGTCTTCCGCAAAGAATCATACGGTTTTGATCATTTAATGATAGAAGGGCAGATCGTTTAATGATAAAAGGCCAGCGTTGTTTTCGATTGCTGAATCGGACTGGCATTCAACGTGCCAACGTGTTGGTTTGGCGGCGTGATGTGTAATAAAAGAATTCATATCCGCTAATCCTGGCAAACCAAGGTGTAACTGAAGCGGTCAGAACTTTATGCGATACGTCGACCGAACGATCCTAAGGCGATTCACCTATCGGTTACTGTTCATTACTTTTTGCGCCATCCTCTCGGTTAATCCGAATTCGTCCCAAGCTCAAACCTCAATTCCGGAGTTTCACAACATTCTTCGTGAAAAGATGAGTTTGAGTGATACTGACTTGGCCACACTCGCTGATGGAAAACCAGTTGTTAAGGCTTTACCGGTTGAAGATAAAAGCGAAATGGCAGTCTCTGGTCTCGTAGGCTTGCAAGTTCCCGCAACTGTATTTCTAAAGTCGTTCCGGGACACCATGGTGACAAAGAACAACCCGGCGATACTTGAGATCGGTAGGTTCAGTGAGCAACCAATCCTGGATGACTTGAAGGACCTGACTTTTGAAGCTCGTGACCTTGAAGATTTAAAACACTGCGTCGTCGGCAACTGCAAACTAAAGCTTTCGGCCAACATGATCGAGCGCCTGCGGAAAGACATCCATTGGGAAGCCCCCAACTACGCTATCGAGGCGACTCAACTTCTCAAACTCATGATCGTGGAGTATGTTCGCGATTACCTCGCACGCGGTGACGCCGCGCTGATCGAATATTCTGATAAAGAGAGATCAGTGCGATTAGCCGACGAACAGCTTAAGCTCAAGGCCAAGTCGGGCTACATCAACGACTTTATTAACAATCCCTCCAGCGACGTCACATTTTCCAGCACCTTAACCAATATAGATAACTCTCTTGTATGGTCCAAGATAAAGTTTGGTCTCAAACCGGTTATTGCGATTAACCATATCAGCATTTATCAGACTAAGAATGTAGTTGGACCACAAGTTTTAGTTTCTTCGAAGCAGATATACGCCAACCACTATTTTGATTCCTCACTTGCTTTAACGGCGTTTGTAAATGTCCCTGGGGAAAATTCTGCCGGCTCGTATTTGATCTACGAAAATCGCTCGCGGGCGGATGGACTTGAAGGTCCGTTTGGAAGGCTCAAACGACGCATAGTCCAGGACAAGGCGATATCCGGTCTGAGCGCGATCCTGGACCAATCAAAAGCTACGCTCAACGCCCGGGCACTACCTCAAACTGACACATCATCGGCGAGCGAAACACACGGGAAATGGAGGCGATGGAAGTTCGCCGGTGTCCATTTGTTCTACTGGCTGTTATTAATCACAGCATTTGTCGGCCTTTTGGCGGTGAGCAATTACCGATGGAAGAGCGAGGCGACCTGATCAATTACCTTCTCACACCCGGCAACAGACGAGGCTCGAGAGCGGTCACTCGGATTCGAGCATCGAGAATCGAAGCCCCTTTCTCATGAACCACAAAAGGATTGAGGTCCAACTCGGCTATTTGCGGAAGATCCTCAACCATCGCGCTTAACCGAAGCAGTCCTTCCTCAAGAGCTCCTACGTCAGCAACTGGTGCACCGCGAAAGCCGGTGAGCATCGGATAAGTCTTTAGCTCGTGGATCATTTCCGAAGCATCCTCTTTCGTTAGCGGTGTAAGTCGAATCGAAACGTCTCGCAAAAGCTCGACCTGGACTCCGCCAGCCCCACACGCGACGACTGGGCCGAACTGCGGATCGTGGACCACCCCGATCAGCATCTCAACACCACGCTCGGCCATCCGTTGGACCACGAACCCGGTTGGCAAGAATCCCTGCGACGCCAACCGTTTACTCATCTCTTCTGCTGCTGCAGTAACTTCTGCTTTACCGCGTAGATGAAGTTTCACCGCACCCGCATCGGTCTTATGGAGTAGACCTGGGGCAATTCCTTTCAATACAACCTGGCCGTTCAGTTCTTCAGCTGCCTGGCCAGCATCAACTGCGCTCACCACAATTCGTTGCTCCACCAATGGAAGTTTATAACAGGCACAAAGTCTTGAGACCTCTTCAGGTGATAACCAACCATTGCCCCTGACGAGCGCGTCGGCCACGATTGCTGCGGCCTCATCACTCTTGATGTCCTCGAAATGGACCGGAACGCTTTGAGGATGTGAGCGCCATTCTCCATAACGCGTGGCCCTTGCCAGCGCAATCGCGGCAGTCTCTGGGAAAGAATATGACGGAATACTTCTACCTGGTGTTCGTAATTGCTTAGGTGGTTGCTGCGAAGAAAGAAACACTGACAAAAGTGGCTTGTCTTTAACGAAACGCCTGGCTCCTTCAAGGATAGCGTTGGCAACGTCGTCCGCTGTGGTTAGGAGGGGGGCCGTGAAAATCACTATCAAAGCGTCGACACCCGGATCCGCGGCGACAATCTCGATAGCCCGAAGATAGTGGTCTGCGGAAGCTGATGCAATCATGTCAACCGGATTGACCGCGCTTGCACCCGGCGGAAGAAAGGCTCGCAACTGAGCCTGGCTGGTTTCCGACAAAACAGGAACCTCCAGCTCACGTGCTTCACATGCATCTGCGCATAGGATTGCTGGTCCACCGGCGTTGGTAATGATTCCTACTCGAGGTCCGCGTGGCAACGGTTGGCTCGCCAGCAACGAGGCCACGTCGAAGAGTTCTGACAACGTATCGGTTCGAATAACTCCGGCCTGGCGAAACAAGGCGTCAACGGTAACGTCGGAAGCCGCCAGCAGAGCACCAGTGTGTGAAGACGTGGCGCGGGCACCGGCTCCTGAACGACCACTCTTCACAACTGCGATTGGTTTCTTGCGTCCCACTCGACGCGCAATCTGGGAAAACTTTTTGGGATTTCCAAAAGACTCAAGATATAAGAGTATTACGTCAGTGTCCTCATCAAATTCCCAATATCGAAGAAGATCGTTTCCCGAGATGTCAGCCTTGTTACCAACAGAAACAAACGTCGAAATGCCCAGCCCGAGAGAATTTGCAAACTCGATGATCGCCAGTCCGAGTGCGCCGCTCTGAGATGAAAATCCAACCCGGCCGCGGGGTGGCACTCCCGGTGCGAAAGTCGCATCGAGTTGAACATCCGGGTTGGTGTTGACAATTCCCATGCAGTTTGGACCAATCAATCTCATTCCGGCGCCGCGGCAGACTTCAATTAGTTCTGCCTGTCGTGTTCTTCCAACCTCGCCGGTCTCAGAAAAGCCAGCTGAGATCACAACGAGGGCTTTGACACCTTTACGTGCACAGGAAGCAGCAACTTCTAAAACGCTTGCAGCGGGAACAACAATCACGGCGAGATCGACTACATCCGAGATATCTTCGATCGATGAATATGCAGTGAGACCTTCAATCGACACAGCCGACGGGTTAACGGGATAGACGGGGCCCTTGAAACCGTAACTCAGGACGTTATGGAGAATTTCACCACTGATAGTTCCCCGCTGGCGTGAAGCTCCGATGACGGCGACACCACGTGGTTCAAAGAAAAGCTTGAGTGCATTTCGAGCGGCAATTGATTCTCTCCGCTCAAACCTGGCAATTGCCTCGTGGGTAAACTGAGTAGGAAAGGTGACGTGCAGTTGTCCGGCGCCCGCGCTTACCTTAATTGGAAAACCCGATTCCCTAAACACTCCTAACATCGATTGGTTCCCGGCGACGACTTCGGCCTCGAAGACTTGAATTCCATTTGCAGCCGCAACTTCGGCTAGTTGGCACAGCAGGAGTGTTCCAAGTCCACGACCCTGAAAGTCATTGGCGATCGTAAAAGCAACCTCGGCCCTTTGCTCAGAGAGTTCAACGTAAAAGGCATGACCAACAATTCGTTGCTCGGCGCCACTACAGGCGACGAGCGCGAAGGTATGGTCCAGGTTGGCTTCGCGATGAGCTTCAGCAGCGAGGGCTGAATTACTTGAAAGAGAATAAAAACGGAGCCAGCGCGATTCTTCGGAAAGGGATTGCAGTAAAGCGAAGAGTCCCGCCTCGTCAGCGGGTTGCATGAGGCGAGTACGCACCGTTGAACCGTCGCGTAACACAACGTCGCCATCTCTATGCTTTCCCAGACTGCCAGCCATTAATGGTCCAGTTAAGAGTATCGAATCGCTACGTGGTTTATCAGTTCGTTCTCTCGTGATTCTACTCTCGTCAGTCATAAGCACGACTTAAAAGTTTGTCTCTTTCTTTAATTTCAACGTCCACAACAAGGAGCCAATCTCCAAGTGCACCGCGCATGCCAGTGCGATCCCGAGGATTTGGGCCACTCGGCTGAGATCGCGAGCTGTGCCTTGGGTCTTTTCTCGCACCATTGCGAATTTTTGACTGGGGCTGGGCGATCTACCTGGTAGGAGTTCCGGACTGTAGCCGCAAATAATAAAGGCATAATCATTGCACGATAGCGAACGTTGGTAAAATTATGCCGTCAGGAATACTACTTGGTTTGGGATTAATTCCGTCGATGATTCTGGTCTTCGTCATTCTGACGACATTCTACGGCTCGACTCGTGCGTATCTGGCGATCTCGTGGTTCCCGCTTGCCCTTGTTTTGTCGATCTTTGTCATTCGCCAATTACTGGCGTTTCAAAACCTTTCAGAAGAATGGTGGCTTGACCTTACTAGAACAATAGGCTGGGCCAGTCTGGTGCAATTTGGTTTGGGAATTGCTCTGCTTGTACGATCCATCTACGAGAAAGAGCAAAACCTATTTTTGTTGGCCGCCAGTTCACTATCATTGTTACCTTTTTTGCTTCGTTTCCTTTAGTAATCAGAAGATGCAAGTAGCGCGACCAACAAAGTACAATAGCTCAGTAAAAGATGTCCTGATCGATGTTTCGGTCACTTCTTAAACTTAGACCTCAGAGCCAGACTTCATGGAACACGAACATTCAGCCGAAGCGATCAAACAGCGGCTAGCCTTAGGACCACACCATAATTATTTGCGCGATTGGATCTACGGAGGCATCGACGGTTCCGTTACGACCTTTGCGGT
>DASROI010000464.1:0-18038 GCA_035646955.1 Pyrinomonadaceae bacterium | reverse complement strand
CCGGTATTGTGGGTAGTCCTCTTCAGTAGAACGGACTTGAACGATCCCCACGCTGCCGCGGTGTGGGATTCCGGAATTGTTTGGGAGTGCTCGTCAGTAGAAAGGACTTGAAACTTCCCCACGCTGCCGCGCTGTGGGATTCGCGATCTCACGTCGCGGGCTAACCTTAAACACAAGCCACTTTAGCCCGCGAGGACGCGCGCGGTCCGGCAGAAGAGGTCGAGTGGGACAAAGTAAGCAGTGGGATGCTGTGCGCCGTTACGAACTACTCTTTCTTTTTGAGCGGAAGGATTGCATGACTCACTCCATCTTTCCCCGACCCCTTCAGCAGCTTCCAAAGATCCTTCTTTTTTGGATTATACCTCTCGAGATAGATCGTACTTTCACCGTCAGGAATGCCAGGTTCCCAACTATAGTAAGCCACAATACTTATTGCATTCTCCAATCCTAACAAGCGCATCAATCCTGGGTTTGGACCTCAGCGCGGCGGACGTGAAATACCCGAGGCCTGAAGTAACAACGACAAATATTAAGACCCGCTTCAAGCGCTTGCTCGGTTGACTTTAGGTACCGGTTAACCACAATTCAACTTCCGAACAATCGCGGCGGCGCTTACTTGAGCTAGTGACGATTCGCTTACCATCAATATGATAGTTCTGTATCAAGGCTGCACGTATTTTGTTCGACACACCTCGCATCTTCGTGATGCTCGCTCTTCTTCCTGGATAAGTGAGAATCTTGGCGGTCGTATTTGGATTCTCAACTAAAGCACGAGCGTAAAAGCGGAGGCTATCCAAGGTTTCTTCCAGGTAAACGGTCATCTCTGATGGGCAATCGGGAAATATAGTGTCAAACTGTGAAGGTAGTCTCGGAATGAGGTTTAGTTCAGACACAGCTCTTGGAGCTTCAGCACCATTCGGGACCACCCAAAGTTCAGTCGATAGCACATCTTTGGTCCCACCCTCAATTACAGTAATCCGATTTGAATCGATGCCTCTTAGGTTGACCAAATAATTCTTGTAGCCGTAGATCCTACGTAGAAAAGTACCTGGGGGTAGTCCAGGTTTAGTGTAAGCCACCAGGTACCCTCGTGATGCAGTGTTCCTGGTGAGCGCGGCAGCCAGGAGATCCAGATATGCCTGCTCGTTATCGGCGTATGTCTCGGGCATTACCTCGAGCTTTTGCGACTGAACATCCGAGTTCGATTGCCCAGCCACCATCGCGCCGAGGATTAGGAGAACACACACCTGTTTTGGAAGAGAAAAAGGCATAACTCTGCGCGCCTCTGCGAGATGTCTGCGTCCCTCTGCGTTGCTTTCAAGTCTCGGATTCCGATGATGCCTTCAACGACGATCGGAAAAGGGTTGAGAAACAAGAAGAGCTGTTTGCCAAGCAACAACATCGCGGCAGGAATCAACCAGCAACCACCCACCGTGTACGCAACGAGTCTCCAATTGGTCCCTGAATCATTCACGAATGTAAGGCCCTACTATTGGGTGCACGTTCGGTGCATCCCGTTGTTGGACGGCATATCAGGTCCTAGCACTTACTATGGTCCATGCCTTCGACTCGAACTCGGGAGTGCCAACCAAGTCAGCGATATGGTGCAAGTTACTGACAAGCCACCAGCCGGCATCATGATCGAAAGGCGCTGGCCCACGCGAAGCATTATAGGCTACTTTGGCGACATTCTCCGTGACAAAGAGGATGCCCGCGTAAACCGAGTCGGTAGAACTCGACCTCTCCGCGTTCAAGGTGAGCTGGCGGACGGACCGGAAGGACTCGTATGCCTCTGGCCAACGCGAACGATCAGAAGCGATTTCGTAGATTGCATCAATCTCCGGGACACGCGGGATTAAACCGCGGCAAAGATCGAGAATCTCAGCAGCCCATGAAGGGCGCTCATCATTTGGGATTTGGTCGTAAATCAGACGTCCGGCCTCGATCGAGTTTCCCGAAGACCAGTGCATATATGCCTCTTCCATGAGTGTACGATTCATGAATTGCCCGTAGAAATCTTTACGTCTTAGATTCTCGATCCTCAATCTGGCAACGGTTATTTGAAGCCCTCGTCTACACGACACAACCTCTTCTGCCGGACCGCGCGCGTCCTCGCGGGCTAACTTTAAACACAACTTGTCTGGAAGTTAACGTCTTCCACCGCCGCCAACAACGCGATCTACAGAGGCCTGACCACCGCCGCCTATCAAAAGCGCAAGCGCCATAGCCAACAGCGTAATTGGATACTCGTAGCCCCGATTACTCCCAAAAAATCCATTGGGCCAATGTACTCCTGCGATTGCCGACACCATTACGCAGCTAATAAAGAACGCGCCGATTCGAGTAAGAAATCCAATCCCCACCAGGAAACCGCCAACCAGTTCAGAAAGAGCGGCGGCTCCCAACCAGAGCCAGGCCGGTCTCATAAAACTAAACGGTGTATTACCTGCCGTGAATGCCTTAAACCCTGGACCACCAAACGCTCCCAACACTTTCTGAGAACCGTGCGCGATAAAAACAGCAGCTAGTCCAAGTCTAATCGGCAGCGTAATCCAGGTGGCCGATGTGACCATCAATTTACGAAACATATAAGAGGGCCTCTCGTCTCAAAGTAAGATATGACGACGGGGATAATAATGGAGAAGAATAAAAATGAGTAAGACCGCCAAAAAACTTGTGAACACTCAACCCGCGCGCCGTAAATGATCGAGAATAGCTTGTTTGGGTTGAGCTCCGATAATGCGATCCACCAGGCTTCCGTTCTTAAAGATCAGCATAGTCGGAATGCTCGCAATTTGAAACTGCGCAGCTGTTCTCGGATTCTCATCAACGTTCAACTTGGCGATCCGATAACGGCCGTCAGATTCAGCAGCAAGTTGATCCAAAATCGGACCAATCGCACGGCATGGTCCGCACCATGGGGCCCAACAATCCAGCAGTACGGGTGCACCGGTCGCCTGCAAAATGTCATTCTGAAACGAGGCATCTGTCACGACAAATGGCTTTGCATTGCTCGCTGTACTGCCCTTTTCGAGACGCGCGCCGCAACGACCACACTTCGCCTCCCCCTTTTCCAGTCTACCCTCATCTACACGATTTTTTGATTTGCACTCGCGACATTCAATAACTTGCATGGCTGAACTCCGTGATTTTTTTATCATTCTAACGGAATAATTTGACCGCTCATAAGTCGCAAAAGTTTCGCGATAGTTTTCTTTGGAGTGCGCCGGCCCGGCGGCGCCTTTCAGGTGCCTGGTAGAACAGTTCTCGACATAACAAAGCGCCGTCGGGCCGGCGCACTCCAAAAGCTCATATCAATCGTGTAACATGCTCTTCGATCTTCGGATTACAGGTAGACTTCGGAACCTTCATGCACAGACACTATATCTGGAATGTTTTTGTTGCGATACTTGCCTTTGGAACTCTCACCTCCGCACAAAATCCGCAACCATCTCCACCCGTTGAGATCACTTTCACCGTTGCCATGCCGCGCCCGCATACTCATCTGTTGGAGGTCGATATTGGCATCAAACGTGGGCCAGGCACTACCGCTCCAACTGAAGAACTCCTGATAATGCCAGTTTGGACGCCAGGTTCTTATCTCGTTCGCGAGTTTGAACGCCATGTTCAGGACTTTGCGGCGCAGGACAACGCCGGCAAGGCCCTCAAATGGGAGAAGGTAAACAAAAATGCCTGGAAGGTTTTTACTAACGGCGTACTTGACTGGCATGCGAACTACCGAGTGTATGCCAACGAGCTGACTGTGCGAACAAACGAGTTAAATTCGGGACACGCATTTTGGAATAATGCTGCGCTACTGATGTATCTCGATGGCAATCTGAAGGGATCATCTACTGTTCGAGTTCTTGCGCCAGATGTTTGGAAAGTGGCCACCGGTTTACCGGCTGTTCCCGGTCAGAAGAATACCTTTCGCGCTGAAACCTTCGATATCCTCTACGACTCGCCATTTGAAGTAAGCAATTTCAAAACCCTCGTCTTCAACGTCAAAGGTGTTCCGCATCGAATAGTTATCGACGGCGAAGGTAATTATGATCCCGAACGAATGCGGCTCGATGTTCAGAAGATTGTGGAGACTGAGGTCGAGTTGATGGGTGGGGAAGTTCCCTATCGTGACTACACGTTCCTCCTTCATCTGAGAACAAACGGCGGCGATGGTTTGGAACACTTGAACTCCACATCGTTGACCTATTCCCGTTTTGGCTTCAAGACTTCTCGAGTCGCAGGAAAGACTGCCATCAATGCAGATGACGATTACCACGAGTTTCTTTCCTTAGTGGCCCACGAGTTCTTTCACTTGTGGAACGTTAAACGCATCCGGCCAGATGCGCTCGGGCCTTTTAACTACAACCAGGAAAATTACACAAAGCTGCTATGGGTGGCAGAAGGTATTACCGACTACTACACAGAGCTGGTACTGCGCCGAGCCGGTTTTATCTCTGACAACGAGTATCTCGCTGGCGTGGCTCGCTCATTTCGAGGATTACAGAATACCCCAGGACGTTTGGTCCAGAGTGTTGAAGACGCGAGTTTCGAGAGCTGGATAAAATTCTACCGGCCTAACGAAAATTCGATCAATTCCCAGATCTCCTATTACGATAAAGGTGGAATTCTGGGCTTGTTGCTTGACCTCGAAATCCGCAAAGCCAGTAGCGGAACTAAATCACTCGATGATGTTATGCGTTATCTCTACGCCGAGTTTTACAAGAAGGACCGAAACTATAGTCCCGAGGACTTTCAGAAGGCGTGTGAAACAGTGGCGGGAACGAGCTTTGACAGCTTCTTCTCGAAATATGTCCGGTCGAAGGATGAACTTGATTTCAATGCCTCTCTTTCTGCCGCAGGTCTCAAACTGGAAACAACGACGATGGGCGAGGGGGGCAAGCCGCTTGAAACGGTTTTTTTCGGTGCAGACACGCAGGAGGTGGATGGAAAATTAATGGTGCGGCGTGTAGTAGCGGGATCGCCTGCGTACGACCAGGGACTTAATTCCGGAGACCAAATAGTTGCGCTGAACAACATGCGCGCTGACAAGGAATTTTTTGATGCTCGTATTGCCGAGAAAAAACCGGGTGAGTTGATAAACCTGACTATTTTTCGCGCTGATGACTTGAGCACGCTACTGATCAAGCTTGGTAGTCGGACCGATATTTCTTACCGTATTGTTCCACTCGCCGGCGCAACTCCGGCTCAGAAGGAAATCTACCGTTCCTGGTTAGCAGTAGGAACAAAATAGGTCTCGAGTAACGACCCATGGGAACTTATCAAAACATAAAAATAAACGTCGAAGATCGCGTCGCTCGAATCTCGTTGGCCCGACCGCCACTTAACGTGTTCAATATCGCGATGATGCGCGAGTTGGCCGCCGCAGTGCAGGAGACGGCCAACCAGGACATCGTCGCTATCGTATTTGAGGCGGACAAAGAGACGCGAGCTTTCAGCGCAGGAGTCGCTGTTGAAGAGCACGCTCCAGAAACTGTCTATCAAATGCTCGATTCGTTCCACTCGGTCTTTCGGGCACTCGAGCAGGTCGCAAAACCAACTATCGCTATCGTAGACGGCGTCGCCGTCGGCGGTGGTTGCGAGCTCATTTCAGCGTGCGACATCGTGATCGCCAGTGATCGCGCTCGTTTTGGACAACCAGAAATCAAGCTTGGGGTATTTCCGCCGATAGCTTCGATCTTCCTGCCACTGGTCATCGGGGAAAAGCGCGCGCGCGAACTGATCCTTACCGGGGACATCATTGACGCTAATGAAGCAGGTCGGCTCGGTCTTTGTAATCACATCGTTCCCTCAAATCATCTGGAACAAAAATTGGCCGAGGTGTTGTCGAAGCTGCGAGAGCTTTCCAGTGCATCACTTGAATATGCCAGGCGTGCCCTCGATTTAGCCCGGCCGCCACGTCTGGATCATGCCTTAAAAGAACTTGAGAATCTTTATCTGCACGAACTCATGAAGACCTATGACGCGACAGAAGGCGTTAAGGCTTTCCTGGAGAAACGCAAACCAGGCTGGCGTAATCGGTAGCGATTAAGAGAGATGTATTTATGTCGATACCAAAACCTGTTTTGTGCCTCGCTCTGACGGGGTTGTTGTTCAACTCGGTCTCGTTTCAGGCACAGCAGCAGAAGATTGTAAAACCGGGGTCACATCCAGCTCACACTCGAGTGACGATGTCGACAGCGGAAAGGGCGCTCGTTGACGAGGCCATCCTGGTTGTTTGCACGCAGGCCAAATTAGATCCAAGTGGCAGCCTGGCCATCGACGATATGCAGTCAAGGCCCTCACTTCCAGTTCATAGTCCCGAAGCTCAACAAGGTGCAGCGAGGGCACAAAAATTGTTACCGTTAGCCAAGTCTCTGGTTATTTCATCACTCAACCAACTGGTGAAAGACTACGGGCTGAACAAGTCACCTGCCGTCAGGTCGCGGCTGCAGCAGGCGACGGACCGCGTCCAGGTTGTTACCAAGGTTAAGCCGGACATGGAGGCGCGTGATAACGCGTCCGTTTATCTTAACCGTCCACGTACGATCACGTTTGGAACGCTTTTTCTGGCGGGGCTTCGCTCGGACGAGGGAATGGTGAGTGTACTGTCACATGAGTTAATGCACATTGCCGATGGGCCAAACGACAATTTGAGAGCGCTTGTAGACTCGATCGCCAATAAAGCGTCGAGCTTGACTGGACTTGAGATACGCGGACAAAAAGCAGAAGAGCTTACCTGCGACCTGATCGGAGCAATGGCAGTACGCACGTTCGTCGGAGATTCTCCAGGTTATGAATCAATAGCGCGGCGGCTTGCTCGTTCAGTCGAACACAATTGCGTCGAACAAGATGAGGGCGATGATGAACATCTTTCCCCTCGCAACACGATTCGAGCCCTTCTGTCACTCAATCCACAGCTGGTACGGGAGTTGGTCAATGATAAAGAAGAGATCTCTCCAAAGCGCACCAGGAACTGACCTATGCTCAATTGCCATTTGCGATGGAACACGTGGAATAATATTTCTCCAAATATCAAATGACGACTGACCAATGATTAAGCCTCGAGTCCGAAACGCCAAAATTGTCCTAATCTTACTCCCCTTAGTTCTCTCGCTCGGCTGCAAGTCGGTAATTGAACGACAAGATGTCAGGCCACGAGTTTTGCGCGACGTCCCCGCACAAAACCTTGCTTATAGGCTTGATCCGGATGTGTCGCCTCCGTCAGCATCGAAACTCGACGACAGTATTGATAAGCAACTTGCAGTACAGAATGTTTTCACCTCTAAGCGTCAAGATGATGCATTGCTGCGGACTGTTACCTCACCGGATGGTCGTCGCGTGCTGGCACTCTACGGTACTGCCGACGAACCAAGCTCAGCCTTTCGGATCGATCTATTCAACTCCAATGGACAGTTCTTGAGGAACTTGATACCACCTGATCTCTCGTGTGTATTTCCCGAGACTGTTGCCTGGTCGCCCGATGGAAATTCGATTACGTTCGTTGCTCACCGTCGTGCTGCTCCATCTCCTACTCCCACTCCTCCACCAATCGAGGAGCCCGATCCATCAGCTCCTGCTCCCGCGCCTTCAGTCGCACCGGTTTTCGCGCCGGTCGCGACTTTTAATACTGAGCAGATCTACATCTCCGATCGCGACGGCTATAACCTAAGGCCCTTAACCTCAAGAGAGGGTTTGATCTATTTCTATTTTAATTGGGCGCCTGATGGCCATGCGGTTGTCGCCCTCGCCTGTAAAGAGGACGAATGGAATGTTCGGGAGCATCAGTACAAAATGCCCGCTGGTCGCCCACGACTCATCGCGCTCGACGGCCAAGAGCGATTGCTCGACGATCAGCTCGCCGAGGCTCTGCCGGTGTGGTCGCCTGACTCTGCGAAAGTGGCAACCGCTTTTGACTCGGTACTGGCGATCTATGATGCGGTAACTGCTAAACCTACGCAGGCGAGGTTGCCGTTGACGGACGCCTTGCTTGCCGCCTCTGTCGCCTACGAGCAGAAGACCGGGAGGAAGCCGGCATCGACTCAAAAGAACGCTGCGGCTAATCCAAGTCCGACGGTAGAACAGACATCCAGCCAGGCGGGTACGCCTGCTTCGTTCAACCCGATTGTGAGGTTGGAATGGCCGTCTCCCGAACGCCTTTATTTTCAGACTGCATTTGTACGGCTGATGCCCGGCGAGGCAATTAACACGTTTCAGCGCTGGCACCTCTTGAGCTTGAGTGCGCAAGCTGCGATTCTAAAATAAATCCTCGGATCATTCCGTTTTCAGAACTCTGCGTTGGTATACTCGCAGCTTCCTTACGTAATAAACTCGGGTAGTTAATGAACCATCGCAAAAGAGTAGCAGTTTCCTCAAACACGGCAGCACGCCTTAAAGCTGCCGCGCAATGGACTGAGTCTCAATTAAACAGCTCCGAACTGCTGATCGTCAGTCACTCGATTGAGGCGGCGACCAATTTTTGTTTATCTGTAGCCAGCGAGCGAGATGCTCTGTTTGGAACTCACCGGTTGACTTTGAATGGACTTGCCGCGCGTCTGGCCCAACGCACCCTGGCACAGGCGGAAACAGTTCCCGCTACGGCGCTATCATTCAATGGAATTGTGGCCCGGGCAATTTATCTTCTAAACGCAGAGAACAAACTCACCTACTTTGCTCCGGTAGCTACCAAACCCGGTTTCCCAATTGCCGTCGCCCGCACTCTCGAAGAACTAAGAATGAACGACGTCAGGACAGACGTTCTCGACTCGTTGCCAGGAGGTGGGAAAGATCTAGGTGAGATTGCTCGCATCGTGGAAGCGGAACTGTATGATTCAAAGATTGCTGACCGCGCTAAAATTTTTGCAGCTGCCATAGCTTCAGTCGCCTCGACTCAGAACGCTGACTTCATGCGAGTGCCGACACTTCTTTTGGATGTTTGCATCCGCACCCAATTGGAATTCGACCTGGTCAGCGCACTCGTTGATATATCGCCGGATGTGCTTGTCACCGCTCCCTTTGGAGATGAGAGAACAATCCTGTTGGCTGAGCAAGCGCTAAATCAGCAACGTGATGTAATTCAAGTCGCTGATGGACCACTGAATTCTCTTAACCGGCTACAGAGTTTCCTTTTTGAGGCGCCGCCGCCGGAAGCAGCACTCGATGAATCGGTCGATCTGCAGAACTGGCCCGGCGAACCTCGTGAATGTATCGAGATCGTTAGAAGTATTCAGTTGGAAGCTGCTCGCGGCGTGCCGTTCGATCAGATGGCCATCTTTCTGAACTCGCCTGGTGAATACCGGTCCTTTTTAGAAGAAGCCTTCAGACGAGCAAATATCCCTGTCTACTTCGCTCACGGATCTACAGCGCCTGATCCTTCAGGCCGGGCTTTGTTGACCCTGCTTGCTTGCGCAGCCGACGGACTATCCGCAAGTCGCTTTGCCGAGTATCTGTCACTAGGACAAGTGCCAGAACTTGGGAAAGAAAATGAGGTAGAGCTGTTGTGGGAACCGCCCGCTAACGACCTAGTGCCGGTTTCCGAAACTGACGAAAGCCCTGCATCAAACCCAACACAAAAATCAAAGTCGCTGCCGCTATTTGACGAACCAGACCGACAAAACGTGATCGAAGGAGCTTTGCGTGCACCATCACAATGGGAAAAATTGCTGGTTGAATCTGCCGTAATCGGTGGCAAGGATCGTTGGGAACGAAGATTGAAAGGACTTGAGAATGAGCTGAAGCTTCGACTCGAAGAGGTCTCGCCTGAAGAAGAAGCACAGGTCGAGTCGATCAAGAAACAGTTAAGAGATCTCACCAGTCTTAGTCAGTACGCGCTTCCGCTTATCAAGCGACTCGCCCAATTTCCAGAAAAGGCTAATTGGGGAACGTGGTTGCAACACCTGCGAGAGTTAGCTGTCAACTCGCTACGACAGCCCGAAGAAGTGTTAGCCACGCTGGCCGAGTTAGAGCCGATGAGCCCGGTTGGTCCAGTCGACCTGTATGAGATTCAACTGGTCCTTGGTCCAAAGCTCCGTGAACTTTCCGTCCAACCACGGCAACGGCGATATGGTTGCGTCTTTGTTGGCACCGCGGACCTGGCAAGAGCTCTTTCATTCCAAATCGTTTTTGTTCCGGGATTGGCCGAACGCATCTTCCCGAGAAAAGTGGTTGAAGATCCTATCTTGCCTGACGAGCAACGCAGGAAGAGTGGCTCAGACACGTTGAATCTTCGAAAGGATCGACTCGACCTGGAAAGACTGGCACTCAGGTTGGCAATTGGAGCGGCGCGCGATCGGGTCTACCTTTCTTATCCGCGAATCGACGTCCAACAGTCGCGACCCAGAGTCCCTTCATTTTATGCGTTGGAAACTCTGCGAGCAGCAGAAGGGGTATTGCCCGGACTTGAAGAAATTTCTGCACGGGCCGAGTCGAAGACACGGGCTCGACTTGGCTGGCCCGCTCCTGACCGTTCAGAAGATGCAATTGATGAAGCAGAATATGACCTGGCTTTACTCGCAAATCTGCTCACGCAAGATGCTGACGAAGCCATCGGTAGCGCCCACTATCTTCTATCAGCCAACGAACATCTCGCCCGCGCTCTGAGAGCGCGCAGTCGTCGCTGGTTGCGACGCTGGACTCCAAACGATGGGCTCGTAGATCCCGATGAACTTGCCAGGCAAAGTATGGCGAACCAACAGTTTTCAGCTCGATCGTTTTCTGCGACCGCACTGCAAAACTATGCTAACTGTCCTTATCGATTCTTCCTGAGTGCGGTCCTGAGACTTGAACAACGCCAGGAACCGGCTCCTATCGAACTGATCGATCCGCTTACGCGTGGATCTCTTTTTCATGAAACACAATTCGAGGTATTAACGAGTCTCAAGTCAAAAGGCTTGCTTCCGCTACAACCCGAATCGCTCGATGAGGCATTTGAGCTGGTTGACGTTTCACTCGATCGACTAGCAAGCGAATTGGAGGATCAATTGGCGCCGGCCATTCCGCGAGTCTGGCAAGACGGTATCAACTCGATTCGAGCCGATCTGCGCGAATGGTTGCGACGTTCAAGCACTTCTGATCAATGGGTGCCTGAAAAGTTTGAACTGTCATTTGGATTGAGTGATCGTGGGCCTCGCAATTCTGATCCGGCAAGTATCAAAGAACCAGTAGAAGTAATTGGTGATTTAAAGCTCCGGGGATCCATCGACCTTGTTGAGCAGGCAGCGAACGGCAATTATCGTGTTACGGACCATAAGACAGGAAAAGCTCGAGCGGCGAAGGGTACCGTTGTTGGCGGTGGAAAATATCTTCAACCCTTGTTGTATGCGTTGGCCTGCAACAAGTTGTTGAGCATGCGGGTTGAATCGGGTCGCCTCTATTACTGTACTGCCGATGGTGGCTATGAAGAACGAGTCGTTTCTCTGAACGACGAAAACATCCAAGTGATTACAACAGTATTGATTGCAGTCAGACAGGCCCTGGCGGATGGATTCCTGCCGGCTGCGCCAGAAGACGGTGCGTGCGCCTGGTGTGATTTTCTAGCAGTGTGCGGCGGTCTCGAGGAAATCAGAACGCGACGGAAGCCGGCTGACAAGCTGGTCCAATTGAAAGTCGTGAGGGGGTTGCCCTAAATGGTTTCGATCAAACAATCACTCGCAGACCAGGCTGCTCGGGATCGGATTTGCCAGGACCTCGACACTTCGCTCGTGGTCGAAGCTGCTGCCGGAACCGGAAAAACCAGCGCGCTCATCAGTCGCATCCTGGCGGCGGTCAGTTCCGGCCGAGTAACACTCGATCGCATGGTCGCCGTCACATTTACTGAATTTGCCGCGGGTGAGCTCAAGCTACGACTTCGAGGTGCGCTTGAACGTGGCGCCAAGGATAAGAGTTCAACTCCTCAACAAGTCGCCTTGATGGAAAAGGCAATTAGTGAACTCGAAGAAGCTCGCATTGGCACAATCCACTCATTTTGTTCTGACTTGTTGCGCGAACATCCAGTTGAAGCCGGCATTGATCCTCTCTTCGAAGTCGCTCCGGAAGATCGGGCTGGCCCTCTTTTTGAACTCGCATTTGAACGATGGTTCGAGCAACAGTTGGCGCAACCAGGCGACGCTGTAAAAAGAATCCTTAGACGAGTACCGCGAAAAGAATGGAGTGGGAAAAGGAGTGGAACGCTAACCCGCCGTCCAAAAGACAATGGCCCAAAACGCATGCTGCGCGCTGCAGCGTGGTCGTTAACGGCAGAGCGAGATTTCTCCGCGCCATGGAAAGAACCTGAGGATTTTGATCGCATTAGCGAGATCGACAGCCTTATCGATGAAATGGCTGAGTTGGGAGCATGGTCCGACAAAGGCGATCCAGAACAATGGTTTACAAAATCTCTCCAGTATCTGAAACGATTTGTTTCAGACATTACAAGACTCGAGGCGTTAGGCCATTCTCGTGATTACGACGGAATAGAGGCCCGCCTCTTTGGAATGTTGCCGTTATGGAAGGCCAAGAACTATCGAGCCTATTTCGTCCACGACGACTTTCCGAAAGCGGATCTCCTCGAGCGTCGTGACGCTTTGAAGGAAAGAATTCAAAAGTTTGTTAATAGTGCCGGCGCCGAGCTTGCCCCCAGACTGCGAAACGAGCTCTGGAGTATCGTGGACGAATTCGAAAGGTTGAAGGACCGGGCCGGCTACATCGACTTCCTCGATCTGTTACTGCGCGCAAGAAATCTGATCAGGGACGACGAACGAGTTCGAGCTGAACTGCAACAACGATTTACTCACGTCTTTGTGGATGAGTTCCAGGATACCGATCCGCTCCAGGCCGAAATACTGATGCTGTTGGCAGCTGACGACCCACACGAGCGCGATTGGCGAAGTACTCAACCAGTTCCGGGTAAGTTGTTTATCGTCGGGGATCCGAAACAATCCATCTATCGATTTAGACGGGCGGACGTCGCGTTGTACCAGGAAGTAAAGCGACAAGTCGTAAACTCGGGTGGTGCACTCGTTGAGCTGAATGTGAGCTTTCGTTCTGCACCGGAGATCCAGGACGCCGTCAATGGCGCCTTTGCACCGATCATGTCTGAGTCGTCAACGCAGGCTCAGTATGTCCCGCTGTTACCGTTTAAAGAAACTGTCCAGGAGCAACCTGCTGTAATAGCACTTCCAGTCTCGCGGCCTTATGGAGACTTTGGCAAGTGCGTCGACTGGAAGATCGAAGAGTCGTCGCCGGAAGACGTGGCCGGTTTTATAGATTGGTTGATCAACGAAAGTGGCTGGACCGTAACTGAACGCGAACGACCAGACGTTCGCGTGCGTGTCGAACCCCGTCACGTCTGTCTGTTGTTCAGACGCTTGCGTCATTACGCAACCGACGTAACGCGACCATATGTTGAAGCACTCGAGGCGCACCAGGTCCCCCACTTACTAGTGGGAGGCAGTTCGTTTCATTCCCGAGAAGAGATCGAAGCAATTCGAAATGTACTGACTGCGGTTGAATGGCCCGATGATGAGTTAGCAGTCTTTGCAACTTTGCGAGGTCCCCTCTTCGCTTTTACTGATGCTCAACTACTCTCATATCGCACTCTATGTAAGACGCTACACCCATTCAAACTACCGCCCGAAGATTTGCCTGCCTCTTTACAGGAAATTGTGAAAGTCCTAAGCACGCTTCGCGAGCTGCATCGCAAACGGAATCGACGTCCCGTGGCAGAAACCATCGGCGAATTGTTGGCGATAACCCGGGCGCATGCGGGTTTTGCCAATTGGCCCACTGGCGAACAAGCCCTGGCAAACATAATGCGTTTGACCGACATGGCCCGAAGAGCCGAGCGTAATGGATTGATTTCATTCCGCGCGTTTGTTGACTGGCTCGATGAACAAGCTGAAACAGGCGAAGCTGGCGATGCACCGATCATGGAAGAAGGGGTCGACGGTGTTCGCATCATGACGGTCCATAAAGCCAAAGGCCTGGAATTTCCGGTGGTGATTCTCGTCGATCTAACCGCAAAAGATTCTCGCGAACCAACAAAGTGGGTCGATCAAGTTAAGGGTCTGAGCGCGATGAAACTTGCTGGCTGTACTCCGATAGAAGTCCAGGAGCACGCAGACGAAGAGACCAGAATCGAGAAAGAAGAGGCGGCCCGTGTTTTATACGTCGCAGCAACCAGGGCGAGAGACATCCTGGTCGTCACGGCCGTAGGAGATGCGCCTTATGACGGTTGGTTGGCGGCGCTGAACCCGGTGATCTATCCAACCGAAGGCACAAATTTTAATCCGCTTGCAACTGAACCTACCGGCTGTCCGCAATTTGGTGATGATAACGTCGTGGATCGACCAAGGAACGCGAATCGACCCTACACTTCAGTCAAACCCGGCTTGCACGTTCCGCAGTCAGGCAAGCATCGTGTTATCTGGTGGGATCCTTCCATTCTGCCGGCGGGTGCACGTATTGAAGGTCGATCGCAATTGACGGACTTTCTGCGTGAGGATCAAATGAAACTCAAATCAGAAGCAGGCGTGGTCGCACATCAGGAATGGCAACGACAGCGAGACTCGGTTCGCAATTCGGGAAGCGTTCCGCAGTGGCGCGTCGTCACAGCTACAGCCGAGGCATCAACCATTGACGACGAAGGCAAAATCATGCCAACGGTGCCGGTGGAATCACTTGATATCGATTTCACCAGACCTCACGGTAAACGGTTCGGAACCTTGGTCCATACGATCATGTCGGCCGTGGATTTGAATGCTGAGCCATTAATGATCGACGAACTGGCAAAGATTCAGGGACGATTATTTGGCGCGACCGAAGAGGAAATTCGGGCCGCAATTAAGATCGTTACGAGCGCGCTTGCGCATCCACTCTTGCGCAGGGCGGCCGCCGCAAATGCTCGCGGAAACTGCCGGCGTGAGATTCCGATAATAATGGCGTTGGACAACGGTCGAATGCTCGAAGGAATTGTCGATCTGGCGTTTCGAGAAGAAGAGAACGGTACCCTCTGGACAGTGGTGGATTACAAAACCGACTTCGAAATAAAAGGACGCCTCGATGAATACCGGCGACAAGTGGGCTTGTACGTTCAAGGCATCGCTCGGGCGACTAAGCAGAGTGCCCAGGGAGTGCTTTTAAGGCTCTGAGGAAGTATCAATTATGAATTGGTATCGAGAATTATTAAGTGGGGGATTTCCTACTTTAATTAATTCTTAAATATCAATTCATAATTCTTAAATGGTATGATCCCCTCACCCGACAGCTGCGCCCCATTCCTCCATTTCAGATAAAACCAGTCTTCGACGACTAGAGGTTTTATGCACCACCAATTCCTGCCGAAAGTCTTAGCAGCGCTGTTAATTCTATTTGGGTTCGTAGAATGGACCACGAGCGTTACGGCTGCAACCTTGCCAGCAGGCTTTTCGGAAACGCAGATTTCAGGTCTGACGAGCCCAACAGCAATGGAGATTGCACCCGACGGTCGGATCTTTGTCTGTCAGCAAACTGGTGGTCTTCGGGTCATCAAAAACGGTGCCTTGCTTTCTACTCCATTTTTGACTCTTTCAGTTGACTCCAGCGGAGAGCGAGGACTCCTGGGAGTCACCTTTGATCCGAACTTTGCCACGAACAATTTCATCTACGTCTATTACACAGTTTCGACTTCTCCAAAACACAACCGCCTCAGCAGGTTCACCGCTAACGGAGACCTTGTAGTTCCCGGCAGTGAGCAAGTACTACTTGAACTAGACAATTTAACAAACGCTACAAATCATAACGGTGGCGCAATTCACTTCGGACCAGACGGAAAGCTGTACATCGCCGTCGGAGAAAACGCCACCAGCTCAAATTCTCAAACACTCTCGAACCTGCTAGGTAAAGTTCTGCGTCTTAATGCTGACGGATCCATCCCGGCGGACAATCCGTTCTTCAATACCGCAACAGGAAAGAACCGGGCCATATGGGCTCTTGGTTTACGCAATCCCTTCACATTTGCGTTTCAACCCGGCTCAGGACGTTTGTTTATCAACGATGTTGGAGAAAGCACCTGGGAAGAAATTAATGACGGTATTGCCGGCTCGAACTATGGTTGGCCCATAACCGAAGGTCCAACCAACAATCCTTCGTTTCGGTCGCCCCTTTTCTCTTATGGGCACGGTACGGGCAGCGCCACCGGCTGCGCTATCGCAGGCGGAGCGTTCTACAACCCTACGACAAATCAATTTCCTGCGAGCTATGTAGGCAAGTACTTCTTTGCCGACTTATGTAGCGGATGGATTCGTCTCTTCGACCCGGCGACCAGCACGGCCAGTGCATTTGCCTCGGGAATCTCGCTACCAGTCGATCTCAAAGTATCTCCGGACGGCAGTCTTTATTATCTGTCGATAGGTTCAGGTTCGGTGTTCCGCGTACAGTTCACGGCCACGGGGCCATCAATTACTTCTCACCCGGCCAATCAAACAGTCGCGTTGGGCCAAACTGCAACGTTTACAGTTTCGGCAACTGGGACTGCGCCGCTTAGTTATCAATGGCAAAAGAATCAGACCGATATTGCCGGCGCTAATGCGTCTTCGTATACAACACCGCCAACATCGTTGACCGACAATGGATCGAAATTCAGATGTGTTGTCTCAAATGGATTTGGCAATGCGCCGAGTAACGAGGCGACACTTTCAGTGACCTTGCCGCCTCCCCAGTTGCTAACAGAGGAAAACGGCGACCTTGCAATAGCACTCGATTCCGTCCTGATGGTTCGCGATCCATTTGCAGTGGTAAACATTCTCAACTTCAGTCTGGACCAGCGAACTCGAGTAATGTTTTTTAGTTCGAATACTGACTTACTGGCCGGAGAGAATAGTTCGGCAGTTACGGCTCGTGCTGAGGATGCTCAACTTAATATCTATCCTTTGAACGTTGAATTTGTTGGGAAGGTCCCAGGCTTCGACTGGCTGTCTCAGGTTATAGTCAAGCTGCCCGACAATCTTCCGGTTAATCAGAACCTGTTCGTATCGATTACCTTGCGCGGCCAAACCAGTAACAAGGCCCGCATGCGCGTGAAGTGATCCTTGGAGTGCGGCGGCCCGGCGCCGCTTTGTTATAAAGAAGTCCTCATTTAGCCGGTACCTGTTTGTTATAGGGAAGTACTGTTTATAAGAGAAGGGAATACTTTTTGTAGAAATCTTAAAAGCGCCGCCGGGCCGCCGCACTCCATGGATGGGCTTTCGGGGGAAGGGTGAACTATAATCAGAGCGGCATGGATTCCAAAGAACCTTTAGCAACGAACGCGCTCACCGAAGCTGATAAGAGCGCGGCCTCGAACCACCAGCGTCTGCGAGATATCGCCGCCAAAGACGACTTTGCAAAGGTTAGGGAATTCCTCGTACTCGTGGTCGACGATTCAATCGACAATGTTGCAGTAATCAGTCTCGATCTGCAAAGTGAAGGTTACAAGGTGGTCACCGCTTCGAATGGAGAGGAAGCCGTTTCCGTCGCTTCACTCACTCATCCCGATCTCATTTTAATGGACTTGAGTATGCCTAGAATGGATGGCTTTGAAGCCACCAGGAAGATTCGCGAGTTTGAAACGTTGAAAGAAGTGCCCGTAATTGCAATTACGGCGTTTAGTACTGATGGATTTCGTCGCGCTGCTTACGACGTTGGAATTGCAGGCTACCTGGTCAAACCGATCGATTCAAAACGGATGCACCACCTGATTCGCCGCCTCCTCGCTCCCAAAGACACCCTCAGCGGCGATTTGTCGTCCGGCTCCATTCTCGGCAAGTAACGACAAATCCAGCAAGAGAATTTCTCATTTGGACGGCGCCGGTGGCCGCAAATGATAAATGATCGATGACCAGTGACCAATGACCAATAAAGATTGCGTGAATTCAATGAACCTCCATCTTTAATATTATAGTGGCAGAGGTAACGGACTCCCGCGTCGAGAGCAGCAGTTTCTGCCCGCGCACCTGCCGCTCGCCCTTGTCCACCGAGCCTGGCGGACCGGGTGCCGTCAAGACATTTGGTTCAATCGCACCCACAAGGTTCGTTGGTGATACGTC
>DASROI010000463.1:0-9936 GCA_035646955.1 Pyrinomonadaceae bacterium | reverse complement strand
ACTCCGGTTGGGCTGTTGCCGATGAAGTCATCTGCCAGGATGCGTTCGAGTACTGCTGAATCGCCGCGTAATCCAGCTTCTCCCCACGACTTATCTAAGCTAATCAACTCTTGTTCAGCACTGGGGCTTGCAGCTACTTGCTCGCCTACTGGTTTGCTTTTATCGGTCACTGTTTTGGTTTGATCGGCTACTGGTTTCGCTTCATCTGTGACCGGTATGGCTTGATCGGGCACCGGTTTGGTTTGATTCGGTACGGGTTTGCTATCTGGCTTCGGCTTCTCAGGCAATTGACCGAGAGCAATAGACATAGCAGCAATGGTTAGTACCAAGACTCCAAATATTCTTTTCATTTTAGAAGCTCCTTTTGGTTTAAAGATGGGCGCTCAGGACTGAAATCAGAGCTTCAGGGTGAGCCGTCATGGCGGGGGATAATTTTTGAGGTGTGCGCGCACGCTATCACAAGCCGTGGCATTTCTGCAACTAGTGACCGATGCCCTGATTCATATAGTTCTTGGCTTATTTCAAATTTAATTTAGTCAGGTCAAGTGAAAACTTTTATGAAAGTATAAACGCCTGTGCGATCGCAGGCTCATTTGCTTGCCGACGTTTTTGTATGAAAGGCATTAGCGATGAACGGAAATGTCATAATCCGCCTCGCCGATCTCTGATCGTTAAGAAACAAAATACCCTTGAATTACGGCCCTCGAGAGGTCACACAGTGAAGATCTCACGGGTTCCTCTGATCAAAGTTACAGGCGCGTGAAGTGGCGCGACAAAATTTGTCAGCGGTTGTCCACAATCCGACAGTAATGTCGGTGTCATAGGTCGAATCTCCAAAGTCATCGAGTCCGTTTCCTTCGAAATCCTCAGCTTTTTTTCTTCCAAGTCCGCTCATCAAGTTTGGCACACCGGTTGTTTTCTGTTTTTCCAATTCAATCCTAACTCGGTAGTTCGACGCATTCTCGATCTCGGTTGAAGGCAGAAGAGCGTTTTAGGAATCACGCAAAAGGAGACGAACAATGATCACGGAGCGTATCGCAAAATTTTTAATGGGCGGACCGCGAATTGAGAGCCGGTGGCAAGAAAGGCTCACCTGGTCACAGAAGATCTCGCGGTTGGGTAATCGCATGCGTGATCCGGAGTGGCGTCGTTACGGAAGATTGCTGCTAGCAGGCAAGCTGTTAGGTATCGGTCTCGTAATTGGCTTGTTGGTTCTTACTCCAGAACTAATAGGATGGACCACCTACGCGGCGGACGTCGATCTGAAGGGTAACGACATCGTTAACCCAATCAACACTCTTTGGGTTTTGCTCGCCGCTTTCCTCGTCTTTGGAATGCAGGTTGGATTCACGATGCTCGAGGCTGGCTTTTCTCGCTCGCGCGAAACGGTCAACGTGCTCATGGAATGTATTGTCGATACTTGCCTATGCGGCCTGTTGTTCTACGCGATCGGCTTTGCATTCATGTTTAGCCATGGCAACGGTTTCATCGGATACCACTGGTTCCTGCTCCAGGGGGTGCCGGCCACTTATGAATCGACCGGCGTCGCGTTCCTGGCCTTTTGGCTATTTCAGTTTGCCTTTGCGGACACCTGCTCAACGATTACCTCGGGAGCGATGATTGGCCGTACGAGTTTTGTTGGCGACTTGCTCTACAGCGTTGCCGTATCTGGTTTCATCTATCCGATTATTGGCCACTGGGCGTGGGGACCTGACGGCTTCCTCGCGACAATGGGAACGCCTGGAAACTTTCTTCCGTCGTTAGGGATGGGTTTTCACGATTTCGCGGGTTCAACAGTAGTTCACACCATCGGTGGATTCATCGCTCTAGCTGGCGCCATCGTTCTCGGACCCAGGATTGGTCGCAAGTTCAAGCGCGATGGCGGCAGTCCGATGCTCCCCCACGATCTCGTGATTGCTGCAACGGGCGGATTAATCCTCTGGTTTGGTTGGTACGGATTTAATCCAGGCAGCACGTTGTCAGCGATGGACTTTGAAGGCATCGGCCGCGTCGCTACTAACACAACGCTTGCTGCGTGCTCCGCTGGCCTAATGGCCATGACTTACGGTTACGTGCTAATCAAAAAGTGGGACCTCGGCTATACAGTCAACGGCTTCTTAGCAGGTCTGGTTGCGATCACATGCCCTTGTTACTGGGTAAGTCCAACGGGCTCGATCCTTCTCGGCGCGGTTGCCGGAGTTCTAGTCGTGTTAGGACTTGAACTCCTCGAGTGGATGCGCATCGATGACCCAATCGGCGCGGTGCCCGTTCACGGCTTCTGCGGAATCTGGGGAACGCTTTCACTTGGCCTTTTCGCCTGCGGTAAGTACGGCGTTACCGGAGCTCTCGCAGCTGACAATTCCGCACCTTTGACGGGACTCTTCTATGGTGGCGGAACGACAGTTTTGAAAGCTCAGTTGATAGGAAGTGCGGTTGTTGCGATTGCAACCTTCGCTGCCTCATTTGCAGTGATGAACTTGATTAAAGCGCTTGGCCTGCTTCGTGTTTCTGAAAAAGGCGAAGCGTTTGGATTGGATTTGTACGAACACGGATTACCTGCTTATCCAGAGTATGTGCTCTCTATGTCAGCTCAACCAATGGGACTCATTACTGACGAGAAGAGTCAAGCTCCTGAACCTCAAGCCCAAATCGATGTAACCAAACCTGAACCGGCATCATCGATTCCATAGCCCTGCTGCCTGCGGCGTGCTCGTCTCACTAACGAGTTCGCCGCATTGCAAAAAACCACATGGCCCATCCGTCCTGGCTTTGCGGGCGCGAGACGGATGAGCCACTGAGATCGTCCCCTGAGGGAACGATTACGGAGACAATTACGTCATGTGCTTTGTTAAATCAATCCCTGCGGTTCTGGTGGTTCTCAGCTTTTCGTTATTTAGTGCGGCCGTTGAAGGTCAGTCGACGCTTTTCAACATCCCGTCGACCGACGTAGTAGCTAAGAAGAGGGTCTACCTCGAGTTTGATTTTATTAGTCACTTTGAGAGCCATTCAGATGGAGGCTTTCAAGGTTACATTCCGCGAACTGTAGTCGGGGTCGGGAAGAGAACTGAAGTAGGCCTAAATGTCGCATTTACCGACTCGTTCCTTCCCGATCAGCCAGTAGAGATTCAGCCAAACGCCAAGTACCAGCTTTACCGGAATGAGGGTAAGGGTGTGACGGTAGCAGCGGGCGGCATTCTCTATGCACCGATCGCTCATCGGCAGGGAACTGACACATTTGGGATGCTCTATACGGTCGTCAGCAAACAAGTGAAGGGGGCGTACGGACCGAGAGTCACTGGAGGAGCATATGGCCTGGTCGGGCGAGCGAATGGAACCGGAACGGAGGCGGGTGGCATTGTCGGCTATGAACAACCTTTGATAACGGGGCGGGTGAGCTTTGTTGCTGATTGGTTCAGCGGTCGCAATCGTTTTGGATACGCGACTCCGGGATTTGCTATCACAGTGTCCAAGACTAGTTTGCTCTACGCCGGATACAGCATCGGCAACCAGGGTCGAAAGAACAACGCGCTTTTTGTCTATTACGGAATTACTTTTTAGATAGAAGGGTAGCCAGGGATAAATCGATCAGGCGTCGGTTCGTAGGCGCGGAACTGTACTGATCGCATGTTACTTTGTGCCACCGCCGCGCTTCGCTCGCGGTACTGTACTGATCGCATGTTACTTTTTGTGCAAAGCCGTAGGCGTAGTGAAACAGGCGAACGTTTTCCCGCGTTCGATATATATATCTCCAGGCTCTCTTACAATAGAAGAAACTTTTATTGACATTCTCATTGATGAGTCGATATTCTCAAATCAATGCGAAAGTGGTTTACAGTTTGTGTCCTTATCTCAGCAATGCTTAGCTCCGCAGTTGGAGTTGGAGCACATGAGAACGAGGCATCCTGCCCACTTTCAAATCTACCTGCTTGCTGCAAAAAAGCTCTTTTGCGACATTCTAACGCAGCAGTTTCAACGGCGAAGCTTTGCTGCAAGTTGAATTGTTCAGAGTCAGGTACTACAGCTTCGAATGCTTCTAGTTTCTCACAATCAAGCGTAGCGGCTCATAGCACCGCATTGCCGCCAGCATCGAGTCTGACTGACAACTTTCCCAGAGCGTTCAGCAGATACACCCAGACCACTTTCGACTCACACCCTAAGTACATTCAACATCTCGCTTTACTAATTTAGGTAACTCAAGGGGAGTGGTGTGCCTACTCGCCTGACTATTCCTTGGCATGTGTGCGACTTCCGATAGTTTGTCGTGCCGGTCTCTGTCTACAACTGGATCAGGGAGAAAAGAGATGAAGCGAAAGACTTTGTTGGTGATGCTGGGTATTGTCTTGTTGTTTGGAACTGCAGCGAGCACCGCAGCGCAGGTGAAGCAAGTACAAATGCACATTGCCGGCTATCTGTGCGGCAATTGAGTGTACAACATCCAGAAGGCCGTGAGCCGTCTAGAGTTCGCACCGAAACTCAAAGAAATTCAAGTAACAGACTTTCAGAAAGGCCTTGGCAACTTTACGCCTCAGCCTGGCAAGCCAGTGTCTTTTTCCGCATTGAAAGCAACGCTCAAGAAGGCAGGCTACACCCTTGATGCGGCAGACATAACAGTCTTTGGAACATTATCAAAAGATGAGGACAATTGGTTTGTTACCGTCAAAGAATCCGGTCAACACTTTTCTCTTGAGGGTCCTAACGTCGGCCAAAGGTTAATAGGGCTCAAGGTAGGAGATCCCGTTGAATTGTCTGGTGAATGGAAGACCGAAGGTTCAGGATCGGCGACACGCGAAGTACTGATTCCTAGCACCAGTAAGAAAGCTTCAACCGGCCAGGCCCTTCACGCTGATTTCACGCCGATTTTTGCGATGGCAAGTTTCACAGAACCTTTGATTTCCTTGAGTACAGGTACAACGCCACGTCCCCTGGCAGGGGCAATGGCTGCGGCACCAATTCGTGTGACATCTCCAGGTTTAACTGTTTACAAAGGCGGAGCTGTCACACCTCGTCTCTACTTCATCAAACAGCACCTGGGTTCGCTCGAGGTTGATCGCCAGTTACTTGATGTGAGCGTTTCCTACACGCCTTCTCCGAGGCTGCAGTTAGAAATTGAAGCACCGTTCTTGCGGACCGCTTACGACAGTGGTCAAACATCTGGTTCAGGTTTTGGACTGGGCAACATTACTACCTGGGGAAAGTATCGCTTTTTCCGAAAGGTCAAGACTTACGGAGATAGGCAAGCGGCCTTTAGAATTGGTCTTGAATTGCCCACCGGCAAAAGGCTGGCTCCCACCCAAGCGCAAATCAACGCACCAGCTTTCGTTCGACAGCAACTCACACCGATCAGTGGCGGATTAAGTCCGCATTTCGACTTGGCATTCTCACAGGCAGGCGGTCGCCTAATCTTTGGGGGAAATGCCGAGGCAATCTTTCGGACGGAACGTGATGGTTTTCGGATGGGCCATGAGCAACGTCTCAACACCGATCTTGAATACGTGCTGCCAAAAGATCCCCACAAGCCAGGAGGGGAAATCTTTTTGATACTTGAAACGACGTTCGTACATCGAGCCACGGGGCGTCTCGACGGACTTGAGGTCGCTGGTAGTCGTTCGACCGAATATTACTTAGCGCCAGGACTGCAGTATGCCGCGCATGCGAGATTTGTTGTCGAGGGAAGTTATCAATTTCCAATCGTGCGAAACACTGGACCTGTTGTTCTTCGTAATGATCGAAATCTGTTGTTAGGAGTAAAGCTCTTGTTTTGAACTTGAATCTTATGCGCAAAACTATCGCAGCAATTTTCATTTTGCTTTGTTCCGTATTGGTGTCAGCGCAGACGGAAAAAAAAGATTCAGCTCTCAAGGATATTTATGGCCGCAGATTCAGACTGTCCGATTACAAAGGAAAAGTTGTTTTAATCAACTTCTGGGCAACTTGGTGTCCTCCCTGCCGTGCGGAGATCCCCGAGCTTATCAAAGCTCAGCGTCGATACCGCAAATCAGGCTTGCAAGTAATCGGGATTACCTATCCGCCTGAAACACTTTCTCAGGTGCGGCAGTTCGCAAAGCGGGTGAAGGTCAATTACCCGCTCGCGCTCGGCAAAAAGAGCGCCAAACTCAAGTACAGTAATTCCGAGGTTCTTCCGATAACGGTTGTCGTTGACCGAAAAGGTCAGGTGCGAGAACTGATCGAAGGCATTCTCTTACCGGAAGAGTTTGATGAAAAGATCAGACCGTTACTTTCCGAGCCTTTTGTGAAGCGTCAAAATATTCTCGATAGAAGAAAACGGCCAGCCGTTCAAAAGCCGACCATCAGGTAAACGCGAACCTCTCCAAATGTGACTGTTGCCCCATTTAAAAACCCACTCGAAATAGGATGTGTTTACCTTCAGTGCTTTCTGAACGCACCGCCTATGGACCACCATACGATCCGAATGCTCTCTCTGAGATGACTAGGTGCCCTTTGGCGCTATCTCCCCATTCATTAGTGCCAAGGCGACGGCGACTATGGAGATCCTGCAATAAGTGTGGATTAACGACGGCAATTTCATCGGTATCGGTAACGAGCGCGATCCGATCATAGGGCAGCAGGAAGAGACTCGCGATTTACCATACCCAAGGATCCAATCAAAAGACTCGTGCGCGGCCTTGAAAGATTCGACGTGCTTCGAGGAGGCGTACTTTTTCACGCCGAGCCTGAGCGCAATTGAATTGACTCGCAAAGTTGTGTTAGCCAGACGCCGATCAATAGCTTCCGCGGATTACGCAGCGCGGCTTAGGCCTGAACCAAACGACCAAGTTGCGAGCCGAGGTCAGTACCGGAACGCCGTAGCGTCGGGTGAGCCTCGTGTTATTAGCTGCTGCACGTTACCTAAAGCTCACCCGACGCTAACCGCGTTCCGGTACTGACCTCGGCGATAAGGCCAATGCTCTCGGAAGATACCCTCGCGATCAATTGGGCTGAGATAGCGTATCCAGAGCTCATCTTTCATAATAAGCACGAAAAAGGTGCCCACTGCCCTGGGACGACGGAGCCATTCGTTGCGCGAGGCATTCAGGTCGCTAGACAAGCGGGGTATGGCGATAGAGAGAAACGTACTAATTAATTAGGAGGAATATGGACAAGATTCAAGTGAAAGATGGCACAGAGATTTATTTTAAAGATTGGGGAACGGGCAGACCCCTGTTTTTCCATCATGGTTGGCCGCTGAGTGCGGATGACTGGGATGCGCAGATGATCTTTTTTCTGGAGAAAGGCTATCGTGTGATCGCTCACGACCGGCGCGGGCACGGCCGTTCAACACAGACGATTCACGGGAACGATATGGATACCTACGCGTCCGACGTTGCCGAGATTGCCACCGCTCTTGATCTGAAAAATGCCGTGCATATCGGTCATTCGACGGGAGGCGGCGAGGTGACGCGCTATGTCGCACGGTACGCGAACGGTCGCGCGTCGAAGGCTGTTCTCATCAGCTCGATCCCGCCTTCGCTTGTGAAGTCGGACAAGAATCCTGCCGGCATTCCGATGGAGGTGTTTGATCAGCTTCGCGACGGTACGGGAAACCATCGCTCGCAATTCTACCAGGACATAACAATGCCCTTCTACGGTTTCAATCGTCCCGATGCAACGATCTCGCAGGGTATTCGAGACAATTGGTGGCGACAGGGAATGATGGGGAGTATCAAGGCTCAATACGACTGCATCAAGACCTTGTCGGAAACGGACTTCATCGCAGATCTCAAGATGATCGATATCCCAGTGCTCGTGATGCACGGCGAAGACGATCAAATCTGCCCGTTTGAAAGCAGCGGAGCACAATCAGTCAAGCTCCTGAAACACGGTACGCTAAAGACCTATCCGGGTTTTCCGCACGGGATGCCGACAACACACGCAGAAATTATCAATGCCGACTTGCTTGCGTTCATCGAAGCGGACACCTCGGTTTCCGCAGCTGGATGAACGGCCGTACGGTCAATTGAGGGCGAAGTGACCGGCCAAATGTCGATGGCCACTCTGATAGTTGGGCCGGTCGCTTCATCCCTTACAATGCGGTCAACGGGCGCCAGTGTGTACTGTCAGCTTTCCATGAGCACGAATGCGTTCGCCCGACTGGGCCAGTCAAGGACAAAGTATTTATGAACAAGGTCGCTGGCTTGAATTCATAACTATTAACCTCGGCGACCATTACAGTACCGCGAGCGCAGCGACCGGATGGCACACCCAACAAAACGATCGTGAAAATTACAGCGGAAGATTTAGTGTGCCATCCGGTCGCTGCGCTCGCGGTACTGTAATCGAGGCTCAGGGGTCTGCAAATTCTATTTTTGTTCAGCGAGCGAAGACGCTTTCTCTGGTGTGCGGATGACGCTTCACGAGCGGTTTTTTTGAGGTAAGCTGCGCGGCTGCATATACCACTCGGTGAAGCGTGCGCAACGCCCGGCCTGATCAAAATGCAGCACAAAAATATTATCGAACTCCCGCTCGACCCTGCCATCGGGCGTGAAATATCGGGTACGCCCTTGCGCCACCCCCACATTTCCTTCTACTGCAACCGGCGAATAGTGCGCTTCCCAGGAGCCAACGGGATTGGGGTCTTCGAGCCAGTCCGCCACAATTGCCTCGCGTCCGCGTAAAGGGTTATGTTCGTCGAATGGGCTGTAGAAATAGAGTGCATCCTCGGTGAAGAGGTCTCCGATTAGCGCCGGCGCATTGGTTCGCCAAGCCTCGACATATTTTTCCAGCCATAATTGCAGGGACTCGCGATTCATTGGGCCTTCCTTTTCTCACGAAACCAAAGAAGATCGGTCTCGACATTCAAGAACTGCTTCCGAATAGTTCTTCAAACTTCTCTGTGCTTAAAGAACGGCTCCGGGGTTCCTTCTACGCAGTCTTATGATTCGTCAGTTTGGCACCGCGATGATTGATTAAGGGATGGGGCCAGTTGGCGGTTCCTCTCGTTTCTTTCCCGAAGGTATCAGCGGGTTCGGGCCAATCCTCCTCGTGTTAGGGTGCTTTGAGGCAAATACAGCAATTAGATTGAACTGCTTACTCCCGGAGTTGATGAATGTGTGTGGTACTCCAGCCGGCACTCTTGCGACGTACGGCGCTTGAACCGTAAACGTCTTGTCGCCAATCCGATATTGAGCGGTGCCTTCAAGCAGAACATGCGCCTCCTCGGTATCATGCACATGGAGTCCTGGTCCACCGCCCGGATGCGTCTCAGTGATTATGAAGGAGAGCGATTCAAACCCGTATTGGTCACCCGTCAGGCGGTGTGTGAACTCGCCCGGTAGGCGATAGTAATACTCAAGCTGATCAAAATTGAAAAAGAAGTCGGTTGGATCGTGGGACTTCTCTGGCGGGTGTGTGAACTCTTTGTCAGGCAGCTTTGGTTGAGCCTTGGGAGGAACACGACTCTGCCTTTGAGACGTAGCGCCCCCGCTGAACATCGTGATGATTGAGATAACGAAAACGACAAATAGAAGCTGGAATCTTCGAGTCGGCATCTTCATGCCAGTTTTGTTTGTCATGAGGATGAGAGTAGCTCATTACTGGGCCGCGCGATACTGCTGTGACTTTCACGGCGCGGTGCTTTCGTGGGGTTTAGACGAAGCTATTTCAATACCTTCCGATGGTCTGCGAGAATTAATCTAGGGTTTGTAGGAAGCAAACGACGTAGCAACCAAGTGAACGCGCGGGGGGAATCGATTTAAGTGATTGCTAACTTTGGCGTCCCGTACGGGAGTCGAACCCGTGTCGCCGCCGTGAAAGAGAAAAGTTGAAGTGATGAGGGAGTATTTCGCATTGAAACAACTCGATGAAATCTGGCTAGCCAAGCTACCACAGCAGATCAACAAGCAATGAGGGATTGATCTGTGATGGCACCGAAGGAAGTCGTCCGACTCTGTGAAACCAATTTAGCGAGTGATCTCACTT
>DASROI010000462.1:0-2276 GCA_035646955.1 Pyrinomonadaceae bacterium | reverse complement strand
TCTTCAGGTCGAACGACCTCGGTCAAACATGGACCAGCATTAGTGGAAATCTTCCGCCCAAAGCGTACGTGCAGGTGGTTCGCGAGGATCCAAAGAATACAAACCTGATTTATGCTGGAACAGAACTTGGCCTGTTTGCTTCTTATGACGGAGGCCAGAACTGGATCGCTCTCAACCTAAAGAACCTGCCTAATGTTTCGGTCCACGATATCATGATCCATCCGCGCGACAACGATCTGATTCTCGCAACGCACGGACGCTCGATCTGGATCTTCGACGATGCCACACCACTTCAACAAATGTCGTCGCCAATTCTGAACTCCCAAATGCATCTCTTTCCAGTCAGGCCCGGCATCCGCTTTACAAGCCGGTTTACACGTTACGGAGTTGGCGACAAAATCTTTCTTGGAAGTAATGGTCCAAACGGGGCGTTGATTACTTACTATCTTAAAGACAAGCCTGACGACAAAACGACTTTCAAGGTGCAGGTCTTTGACAGTGCCGGAAAACTTGTTCAAAACATTGAAAAGCCGGCGAAGGAGAAGGGACTGAATCGCATCAGTTGGAACCTGCGACTTGATGGCCCGGAAATACGGAAGCCGCCAACGGAAGAAGAGGCTGCCTTTGGTGGCGCCCCGCGTGGTCCACTTGTCTTGCCAGGGACCTATACGGTGCGAATGACGCTCGGCGACAAGACTCAGGATCAGTCTGTCGAAGTTAAGCTTGATCCGAATGTCAAAGTTCCATCATCAGACTTGCAGGCGGCGCTGGAAATGCAGACAAAACTGCGCGACATGCAGTCAACCTTGAACAGCTCACTGCGTTACCTTGATAGTGTCGAGGAACAACTGAAACACACGCAGACGACCATGAAGACTCTGAATAAGGAGCCCGACAAAGACTTGATCAAGGCTCTCGATGATTGGATCAAGCAGGTCGACGCACTGCAGGATCAACTCGTGGCCAGGACCGAGGGATTAGGATTGGGCGGAAAATCACAAGTGGCTGACGATATTGGCCAATTGTTTTTTACGCTTGATACAAACGCAGCGCCGACGTTGGGCCAACGACAGTACTTTGGTGAAATTCAAACCGCTTATACGGCCCGAGTGGATGAGGTGAATAAGTTTATTCGCACAACCGTGCCGCAATGGAATGAGAAGTTAACTGGCTGGAACGCCCCCACCTTAACAACACGAAAGTAACCTTGGAGTGCGCCGGCCTGGCGGCGCTTTCCACTCGTGGGGCTTATCTGGGGACTCTGTTCTAAACAAAGCGCCTACCGTCAGCCACGACGAAGGGTATTTTAATTACAACAAAAGCGCCGGCGGGACCGGCGCTTACTTTCGAACTCTTAATCCAGGTACTCTGCTATAACAAAGCGCCGCCGGGCCGGCGCACTCCAAGGTTATTGATGGGTGAGGCGGACGTTGCCGTTAATGCCCTTCACGGAAATGGCATTGCCACCCGAACCAATTCGGGCTGAATAATTTCCTCGTTCAGACTTCTCCACGGTGACACCCGGTAGATCCGAAACAACTCGGCCATTCATTCCGTGAGCTTCCAGATCGGCGTTCAAATCCTGGGCTAATTGCAGCTCAACATTTCCATTGATTCCGCTAAGCGTAACGCCGTCGCTCTTTAATTCCTTCAGGCCGACGACGATATTGCCGTTGACACCTTTAAAGTCTGCGGTACCCATCGCCTGAGCAATCTGCACTCGACCGTTTACACCGCGAACATCAACTGAACCTTCGAGGGCTCCTACCGAAATCGAGCCATTTACACCCTTTGTACTCAATGAAATCTGACGCGGGAGCTTTAACGTGACTTTTTCATGCGGTGAGGATCCAAAGAGGCGGCCAAAGAAGCTGGCGTCGCCCTTTTCGCCTTTAATCCTGAGCCCATTTGAATCAGCATCGACGGTAACCCTGCGCCGGCCAAGGGCTTCCTGACTATCGCCAAGACGCTCGATAAATACTTCTGCCGTTTTACTGTCAGAGGTCTCGATGTTAACGGAACCATTAAGACCGGAAAGCTCGACTTGAGCGCCAGGCAATAGCTCATATGAACGTCGAATCTCCTCGCGCACCTCTTCCGAGGCGTTATGGGAGACGATGCCTTTGAGTTCAGCAACCGGACCAGAATCTCTCGATGCCGACCTGACCACGATACCGGCAACTCCTGCTAAAAGTACCAGCGCGACGAGAATTACAAGGCGTTTCATGCTGTCGTCCTTAAGGTTTGATAGTTCTTTCGCGGTCAATAACGACTGG
>DASROI010000461.1:0-12999 GCA_035646955.1 Pyrinomonadaceae bacterium | reverse complement strand
CTACTAGATCTGCAAGTCTCCTACTTTTTCTACTGCTCGGTGTCCCGCTCATCAGAGCGCAACAACCAAAAGGAACAATTCAGGACCTCGTCAACCGTACCGCAAAAACGACGCTTGACCGATTTGCCGATAAAAAGCTGCAGGAAAACCAGCTCTCAATAACGCTAATTGATCTGCGTGATTCAGCTCATCCGGTGACCGCAAGCTTTCGCGGAAATGAACGAGTATATCCGGCCAGCGTCATTAAACTTTTCTATCTTGTCGCTGCCGAACGGTGGTTGGAAGACAAAAAGATCCAGGAGAGCCCTGAGTTGATCAGGGCGTTGCGCGACATGATTGTCGATTCTTCAAATGAGGCGACGCAATATGTGGTCGACGTAGTAACGCACACAACTGGTGGTTTCGAGTTGCCAGCTAAAGAGATGGAGCAGTGGCAATACGAGCGAAATGCAGTCAACAGATACTTTGCGGCACTCGGCTACACGAATATCAATGTTAACCAGAAGACCTTTTGTGAGGATGCCTACGGGCGTGAGCGAGTATCACGTGGTCCAAACGGTGAAAATCGGAACAAGTTAACTACCGACGCCACTGCCAGGCTGTTGATGGAGATCGTGACTGGTAAAGCGGTGCCTGGTCTGCGTACAAACCTGATGATGGATTTGTTGAAAAGGGATTATTCCGGCAAAAGTACCGATGGTGACGATCAAGCTCATGGATTTACTGCACTGGCGTTCGAGGGACGACCGGGATTTAAGTTATGGTCCAAGGCTGGCTGGACCAGCACTACGCGCCACGACGCGGCCTACATTGAGACTCCCGAAGGCGGGAAATTTGTTCTTGTGACGTTCACCACCGACCATGCAAATGATCGTGAGATCATTCCAACGGTCGCCAAACTCGTCCTTGAGGGACTCCACGGACTCTGAGCGAGCAGAGCCTCATATGAAGCTAGCGGACACAGCGAAACGAAACGCATATGCCGGCTTCTTCTGTTGGTTCGCCACCCTGTTTTTGCAGTTTGATGAATATGGTTCAACGGACCTGATAGAGAAGGTAATTCTGTTTGGTGTTTTTGTCGTTGTTCCGCTCGGCCTCTCAATCGCACCTTCGGGAGATGCTCATTCAAGGTTCTATCGATGGGCCGTTCTGCTGCAACCCGTCGCTGCGATCACAGCTACGCTTTCGCTGATCCTCGAAACCGGTTTAACCGCGGGACTTCTCGCTGGTTTTACTCTTCTCCTGCACGGCTTGATTGCGTTATTTGGTTTCTCCCGCCTCATTTCGCGAGGCCTTGATCCCATTGAAGAACTGAGTATTGATGCCGGGCTGGTTTATCTGCTTGTTGCAGGTTTTTGGTTTGTGGTTTACCGGCTCGGAATTCAACCGTTTGGCTTTGGCGAAACGATTATTCTGTTGACCGTGGTCCATTTCCATTTCGCAGCCTTTGCGACACTGATCATCGCCGGGATGACGGGGCGATTTCTCTCGACTTCGTCGGGTTTCATAGTGCCGTTAACAGCGGTTGTGATCACGCTTATCTCAAGCATGCCCTTAGTTGCTCTTGGCATTACTTTCCTTCCCGTCATGGCGTTGGTTGGCGCTGTGCTCCTGACCGCTGGGACGACGTTGCTGGCAATCATAAATCTTGGTTGGGTCCAACCGCGGATGCCAACAGTCGTCACCCGAGTTGCGTTAATCGTTAGCAGTCTTGCCAATTTCGCGGCGATGGTGATGGCTTGTTTGTATGCGTATAGCATTGCCGGTAAGACTTTGATCTTCGACATTCCCACGATGGCGCGCTTTCATGGGCTCCTGAATGCCTTTGGTTTTGTAGCCTGCAGCCTCCTCGTGTGGAGTACGGTCAAACCGCGTCACACGAGTGTCCGTTAGTCGCCCCACAACTTGGCGAATTCAACAATAATATGCATGCACTCCAGTACCGCGACCGCAGCGACCGGATACCCATTACAGTACCGCGAGCGCAGCGACCGGATGCCCATTACAGTACCGCGAGCGCAGCGACCGGATGCCACACTCAACAAGGCAACGTTGAAAGTCAAAGTAGCGAATTGAGTGTGGCATCCGGTCGCTGCGCTCGCGGTACTGTAGTGGCATCCGGTCGCTGCGCTCGCGGTAGTGTAATGGCCTCCGGTCGCTGCGCTCGCGGTAGTGTAATGGCATCCGGTCGCTGCGCTCGCGGTAGTGTAATGGCCTCCGGTCGCTGCGCTCGCGGCACTGTGGGTATCCCGTCTACCTGGAACTTTAAATAGGCGCGCGACTCTAAGACTTCAATGAATCTCATTCGAAGATTGGAGTCACATAATGAGTTCCTCAAAGGAACCGTCTGCGAAGCCCATTATCAATGTCACGCCCTTGATTGATGTCTTACTGGTACTTCTTATCATCTTCATGGTTGCGGTACCACTAAGGCCCCACCGCTTCATTGCCCGGTTGCCCTCTCCGCCACTCCAGCATGCTGATGCCCCAGACCCACGTACTTTAGTCGTGATCGTTGGATTGGACCGGACGATTCACCTGAATGGCTTGTCCGATATGGGCACTCTCGACGATCTCTCAAAGCTGACTACCAGGCTGGTGGACCTGTTTGCTGAGAGGACCAAAAATCGTGTTTATCGCGACGACATGATGGCGCGCACCGACTTGCCTGACGAGGATCGTATTGAAAAGACTGTGTTTATTCGAGCTCCAAGGAGTCTAAGTTATGGAGAAGTTGCTCGGCTCATCGACGGCCTCAAAGGAACAGGAGCCTCATCGATTGGTCTTCAACTCGACGGGTTGAATTAAGTAGTTGTCAGTTGGCCTTCTCTGGAACTCCGCGTCTCTCTGCGACGCTTTCAGATTCACTATCTAGAGCGCTACTCGGTTAAAGGTTAAAAGCGTCGCAGAGAGACGCAGAGAACCGCTGAGTTGACGCAGGGAAATCGTTGAGTGAGGCAGAGAAACCTTGTGTTTGTGGCTTCGTAATTGGTAATTTGAGACCTGATATCGGGGCCGCAAATTTCAAGGGGCAGTTCTAAAATCTCAAACTCTAAAACCCCGATAAGACAAACCGGTTTGCGAAGAGTCGTTAGCCATCGAAAGGCTCCGACGGAAGCTCCGAACGGCCCGGATATCCAGGAACAAAACTCTTATGAGAATTCCGGCTATAACTTTATCGATCCTGATGGCAATTCCCAACTTGAGTGGATTAGCAAGCTATCCCACCCAGGAACCTACCGGAGGCGGAAGTTTGGTCCGGGACATCACCGGTGGTGCGGACCTGATTTTTAGACCACCCAAGGATCCAGTGGCTGACTCTCTTGCAGTTTCAGGTGGGTCAACTCCCGCAGGAGGCAAGAGCACCGGTGGAAAGAAAGGGAAGCTTCCTGTTAAGTCGCCCCCACCAAAACAGGACCAGGCCATCGCAAAGGCCAACGCCGCTCGCAGTGCTCCCAAACCACGTTATGCCGAAGCCGAAGAGCAGTACAACCTGGCAGCTAAATTAGCTCCAACAGATGCTCGCGCGTATGCAGGACTGGGGAATGTATACGTTGATCAAGGACGTTTCGCCCAGGCGGTAGAGTCGTATCAAAAAGCTCTGAAGTTAAAGCCCGACTATCGCGCGGCTTATTTGCCGCTTGCCTTTTCTCTAGCGCGGCTAAACAAGTATGCAGAAGCGATCGAACTCTATAACAAGATCATTAAAGATGAGCCAAACAATCCTGAGGCCTACAACAATCTGAGTTTTTCATATAACCAAACCGAGCGCTTTCAAGACGCTGTCAATGCAAGCGACCACGCAATCAAGCTGTTAGGCGACACTGGCCAGGCTTACACGCAGGGGTTTCAACAGAGAGATGAACTTTTGTCATACGCATATAAGAATCTTGGTAATGCGTACAACGGTCTAAAACGCTACGACGATGCAGCCAACGCACTCAAACGAGCAATATCAGTAGAGCCTTCCAACGCGGCGGGTCATTTCAATCTCGGACTGACGCTTTATAACGCGGGCCGTTACTCGGAGGCGATCGAATCTTACAAAGCCGTAATCAAACTACGTCCGACGTTGGCCCAGGCGCACTACAATCTTGGTTTAACTTACTATGCTGTTAACGATCGAAAATCTGCGATGGAGGAGTATGAAGTGCTGAAGGGGTTGAATCAGGAGCTCGCCAAGATGCTTTATCAGCTGTTGAAAGGGTAGGTTGTTTGTGGTTCAGACCTATCTAATTTCCAGAGCTCCCTTCTGCCTCTCCCTTGAGGTTGCGTTCCCGCAAACTTCTAATTGCTACTAATAATTCGGCCGGCTCTACTGGCTTCGGAACGTGAATATGAAAACCTGCGGCCAGAGCTCGCATGCGGTCTTCCGCTTTTGCATGAGCGGTCAAGGCGATCGAAGGAATCTGTCCTCCCTGACTCGCCGTCAATGCCCGAAGCTTCCGCATAAACGCGTACCCATCTTCGTTCGGCATTTCGATATCTGAAATGACGATGTCAGGCTTTACGTTACCCACTACTTCAAGTCCCTCAATGGCCGAACCGGCGGTTACCACGTGAGCGCCGCACTGTTCTAAAACAGTCACCAGAAGATCGAGCGCATCTCGATCGTCGTCGACAATGAGCACGTGCAAGCCATGCAAGGAATTGGCTTCTTCAAAAGTCATTTGGGTCGCTAGATTTGTTTTAAGGCTACTTTCATCCTCAATCAATTCCTCGCGTTTAGCGCCAAGGACCGGAAAGCAAACTCTGAACGTGGCGCCTTGATCCTCACCCGGACTCTCAGCGTGAACGGTGCCTCCATGCAACTCCACCAGGTGACGAACGATGGCGAGGCCCAAACCAAGACCACTATGAGTCCTGGTTACCGATGAATCGCCCTGGCGGAAGCGATCAAAAACAAAAGGTAAGAATTCAGGTCGAATGCCTTGACCTGTGTCCCTTACCGTGATTTCCACGTTCGAGTGATTACGATTGACGCTGACAAAAACCTCACCTTCTTTGGGCGTGAACTTGATTGCGTTTGAAAGCAAATTCCAAACAATTTGTTGAATGCGATCCGGATCACCCGGCACTGGTCCAACCTGCACACTAATATCCGTACTTAGCCGAATCCCCTTGGCATCAGCAGCGGGTCTCACTGCGTCCAGAGCGGCTTCAACCAGTGGGGCTGTTTCGACCGGGCTCAGGTTCAGTCTTAACTTACCGGAGATAATGCGAGACACGTCCAGAAGGTCATCGATCAACTGGGCCTGGGCCTTTGCATTTCGCTCGATGACTTCCAACGCATGTCCTGCGGTTTTTTGATCGATGCGGCCGCTTTGCAGCAACCTGGCCCATCCGAGGATTGCATTAAGAGGTGTTCTTAGTTCGTGGGATACGGTAGCAAGGAACTGGTCCTTCAGGCGGTTAGCTTGTTCGGCGTAAGCGCGCGCTATCTTTTCACTTTCGTAAGAACGAGCGCGTTCAATGACGAGCGAAGCTCGATCTCCGATTAGCCTCAGGAAGCGGATATCATCATCATTGAGGGTCCGAATTTCAGTCATCCCGACATGAATCACTCCAAGAACATGATTCTCGATTAGCAATGGGATACCCGATAAAGATCGTATGCCATGTTCCTGGAGAACTGTATTTAATGGACTTGCAGGGAGCTTTCCCTTGACCGAAAGTGGCTTGCGTTCATTCGCGACTAGACCCGCAAACCCTGTACCGGCGTGCACCCGAATCCCGAGTACTGCCTCGCGTTCCAATCCATCAATGGCCCGAACTATTAAGTCACCTTTGTCGTCAGCCATCAAGAGAGTGACAGTAGCGGTGTTAAGAACTGCTTTCACGCCCTGAACTATCTTGAAGAGCACGTCATTCAATGACTTCTGTGCAAATGCCTCGTCAGTAATTGTTTGCAGATGGCTCAGTCGTGTGTTTGCCGCTTCGGCTGCATTTCGCGCCGCTGATTCGCTCTCCAGCAACTTGGCTCGTTGAGCAAGCTGGCGTTGAAGAATTGCTTCCCGATTAACCCGCTCAGTTACGTCGTCTATAACGGTAACCGTCCCGATTATTCGTCCAGCGTCCTCGAGTGGTGAGATGCGCACGCTCTGCCTCATCGGCTCGACATCAAGCTCACTGGCGGGAATCTCAATCAGAAACCTATGTAATTTCTGCGAGAGAATATTGCTGCGACCTTCAAGGGCCTGGTGAAAATAACGATCCAGCTGTCGAGTCACGAGTTCCGGATATACGTCGAGCAGACTGACACCGATTATGTCTTTGGCTTTCTTCCGGGTCTTGGTCTCCAACCAGTGATTCCAGATCCGAATGCGAAGGTGCTCGTCCGTAACTATTAAACCCTGGTTTCCGTGATCGTTCATCCAGCGAAAAACGGCATCGTTCATCCGCGCGATTTCGATCGTTTGTTCAGCTTGAGTAGACAAATCTGGCATCCCGGCTAACGTAATTGTAAGGGGGCTAGTACTAGGGATTGATGGTCTTGCGTTCGTTCTCTTCGATCCATTCGTCAATTTCTTTTACGAGGCGATCGAAAGAGTCCATGTTGAGAACGAGTACCAGGTAGCCATTTACCTGGCTGTCTTTGATCTGAAAACGGGTAAAGATGACCAGTGCATAGCGCAACTCGCCGCGGCTGCGATTAAGCCATGCGATCAGATCCTGGATCGTGTCGAGACGCAGTCGAGGGACCGAGAACCCGACATGAACATGTAGCACATTACCAAAAACCCCAAGGCAAGCATTTAGCAAAATATTACCGACCTCGGTTAAAACTTCTCGGGCAGATTCGTCGAGGCGGGAGTTGTCACTCGACTCATCCGTCAAGAGCTCAGTGAGATGAACTGCCCCTTCATAATTCAGGAGAAGCAACGCATCGCCTGCGACTGGACCATGGAACACCTGGTGGATCCAGGCCACTTCGCCAGGAACGAACCGGGACAGCGAATTATCGAGTTCGCTGGCGAGGTGAAGCGCAACACTTGGAGAGTCGAGCAGCACACGATGGCCGGTTAACTCAGACAAAGCTGCGCCTGTTCGCGCGAAGGCAATGTTGATTAGCTCTGTAAGAGCGTCATTCTGCCTCTCTGTCAATACCATTAGATCGTGTTCTCCTCGCTCAGGATTCCGGTAACAATATTCAGGACGGATTCTGCAGCGAACGGCTTGTTTATAAAATCAAGCGCACCTGCTTCCTTCGCCATCTCCCGAGTAGAGTTCTGAATATCCGCACTGACGATGACCACTCGAGCGTTTTTGTCTATCTCTCGAAGTTTGGTCAGGACATCCAGTCCATACATTCCCTTCATCAGCATGTCGAGCATTACCAAATCGGGCTTTTCCAAAAAATACTTTTCGAGCGCTGCCATACCGTCATCGGCTTCGATTACTTCGTAATTGGAAGACTCCAGGATGCGTTTGAGTGAACGACGAGACATCGCGGAATCGTCAACCACCATTATCTTGTGGCTCATACCACCTCCAGGATAGCCTTTGCCATTTCAGTTAACGGTATAGACCTATCACTTAGTCCGGCCTCGTCTGCTGATCGGGGCATTCCATACACTACACACGTCTCCTCGCTCTCCGTATAAACCGTACCACCCTTTGCCTTGACCCAGGCAGCACCTTCCTTACCATCTGAACCCATGCCGGTCATAAGGATCGCCAGCACTCGAGGTCCAAACGTTTCAGCGGCGGACTGAAATAGAACGTCAACCGAGGGTCGATGAAGCTTACCAAACGGACGAGCATCAAGATGCGCCGTAACCGAGCCTTCACTATTGCGAGAAAAGCTTAAGTGTCGACCGGCTGTCGCCAGTAATCCAGTTCCAGGCCTGAGGATTTCGCCCTCTGAGGCCTCATGAAATTCGAGGCTGGATAGTTCGTTCAATTTTGTAGCGTACATCTCAGTGTAACCGACCGGCATGTGCATGACTACCGTCAAAGGGACAGGAAAGTCAGCTGGTAATTGCGGAATCAGGTAACGAAGAGCCTGGGGCCCGCCGGTCGAAATTCCAATCACTACGACGTCGATGTTACCTTCGTGAGGCTTGGGAACATCCAGAGTCAGGGGCTCGGCAGGCCTGGTAGTTGGCAGTCGCTCGAGCGAAATGGCGGATGCAGTCTTAACTTTGGCTATCAGTTCATCGCTTACTTCGAGAATCTTTTCGGATGCCAGAGCGGTAGGCTTCTGAACGAAATCGACAGCGCCAACCTCGAGGGCTGCCAGTGCCATCTCGGCTGTTTCACTGGCAACGCTCATTATGATGATTGGAATAAGGCCCCTCTTAGCTTGTTCTCGTACGAACTCGACGCCATCCATTTCCGGCATTATCAGATCGCACGTCACGACATCTGGTTTTAGTTGCTCGACTTTTTCCAGACCCTCGCGCCCGTCACGGGCAGTTCCAACCACTTCAATGAAAGGGCTGCGAGAAAGGATTTGGGTTACGACTTTGCGCACATACGCTGAGTCGTCAATAATTAAGACTCTGATCACTTTGCTCATTCCTGCCCCTTCGCTCCAAAGGAAAACGTCGTCTTGGTGGCGGACTGGTCCTTCGGCGTAGCACGTCGATATACAAATGCATTGCCAACATCAGTCAGTTCAAAGTCAGTACTTATCTTCAATAGCGACTCTGAAACACCAACTAATAGATAACCGGGGGGTTGAATAGACTCAGCCATCAGACGAACTACACGGCGAATAGTCTCTTTCGAAAAGTAGATGAAGACGTTGCGGCAAAGAATGAAGGGCACTGCTCCAAAACGCGCGATGTCGCCTCGATCTATCAGGTTGGCCGATTCCCATCGAATGCGAGAGTGAAGGGCAAGATCCACTCGCCATAAGTTACCCTCTTTCTCAAAAAACTTATCACGCTTGTCGGCCGGCAAGTTACGAAATGACCGCTCCTTATACAAACCCTGGCGTGCCTTAAATAATGCCGAGCTACTTAAGTCTGTGGCAGCAATCTTAATGGGGATTCGGTCGAACCATCCGGCTTCGGAAATGGCCATTGCCAGACTCAACGGTTCCTCTCCAGTGGCGCACGCGCCGCACCAGATCTTAAGAGTTTCAGACCTGTGATTCTTGACCCAGTCTGGGATCAAGATATCAACTAATGCTCTGATCTGGTCCATTTCGCGCCAGAAGAAGGTCTCTTGAACAGAAATGGAGTCGATCACTGAAGTCCATTCGGTCTCGGAATCCTCGTCATACTTCAGCAGGTAGTAGTAATCCAAAAATGAGTGGAAGCCGCGATCGATTACCAGGGGGGTCAGTTTATCGAGTAGCACCGACTCCTTATCGTCGTCGTAGAGCATCCCGGTGCGTTCCTGGATAAGTTCGCGCAGCAGGATCTCGGTCCCTTTTGGTAAAAGTAACTCCATTGTTTTAGTCGTCGCGATCTTGCTTCCCCAGATTTTCCTTATTACGTGCCTTCAGCAACGACTCAACTGCTGCCCGTGCCACATCCTGATCAGGTGCGTCGATGTATGACTCGATAGTTGAGCTCGCTACATCTCCCCCGATCCTGCCAAGAGCCTCTAACGCCGCAATTCTGACGTTGTTATGTGTTTCCCTATTAACGACGACGCTGAGTGCCTCAACTACGATTGGTAGTTGGTAATTTCCCAGCGAACGAGCGGCAAAGTAACGCACCCATAAGTCGTCATCATTAAGTGCATCAAGCAATGCATTCATCGACTCTTGATTCTGCTGTTGGGCCAGCGCCCTTGCAGCCGCGGCCCGCACGCGCCGGGTATCGTGCCTGACAGCATCAATGAGCACCGCTTCCACCCGGTCGTCTTCCAGAAATGGAAGGTGTTCGACGGCAGCCTGGCGCACTCTCTCGTCTTCATCTTTACAGCTCTTCAGGAGCAAGTCTGCAGAGGCCGGATAACCGAAGTACCCGGCTATTTTTGCGGCTGACTCTCTTACGAGGGGATTAGGATCGTTCAAGAGAGACTGTACCCGCGAAGACATTTGCGATGAACCAATTGAATTCAGGGCGCCTACAACCGCCTGCCGGACTGCCGCATCCGGATCTCCCATCATCTCGATCAATCCTTCGAGCGCGGATTCGTCTCCCAGCTTCGCGAGGGACTGAGCTGCATCAATTCGTAGTTCGGAATCTTCCAAAAGGAGGCGGACAATTACCGAGGTAGCCTTTTTGTGGCCTAGCCGTCCGAGCGCGATTACCGATGCTCGCCTAATTTCAACATCTTCTGAGTTGGTTTGCTCGAGCAATAGCTCAGCGACACGCTTGCCGTTGCGTACGAGTGACTCGACGACTTCGCTACGTACACTCGGTTCAGCTAGCAGTCGAATGAGAGCGCGATGCACTGCTGGTCCATTCAACCAACCGATTACAACTGCAAGCGGGCGAAGGTCGTTAACTCGAACTTCACCGAGCGCATCCAACAGATGTTGCGCGCCGCTCGCCTTAATTGCCCTGCCGGCGATTTCAGCAATATAAGAGCCTTCACCAAACTCCTGCTCAAAGCGATCGTAGAGCATGGTTAGAGCGCGTGCGATTGAAAGGGTTGGCGGATTGGGAGCATTTAGGAGTGACGCCAATGGGGTGACGGCTTTTTCATCACCCAGGGCGCCTAAGGCTTCGGCCGCCGGTTCGGAAAGCATCTCCACTTTCAACAACGAGGTAATGCGTGGCGCCACGCTCGAATCGCCGATTTCTTTCAAAGCATCGAGGGCCGGGAAGCTTAAGAAGAAATCAGTCGACTCAGCGACATTCGCGAGCGCCTCGGTCGCTGCCGGAGAACCAATTTTCCCCAAAGCCTCGATCGCATGAAAGCGAACATTCATGTCTTCGTCTTTCAATGCCTGTATTAGTGGTCCAACGGCGCGTTCTTCACGCTGCTCACCTAATGCAAGCGCAGCCTGCATCCGCAAATCAGAATCGTCGGACTGCAGAAACTCAACGAGCGGAGAATAAGTGTCGACATCCACCATCGCCAGGACTTGAAGGGCACTGTTCAGAACTGCGAGATTGCGATGGTCCTGGCGAAGCATTTCCAGCAATGCTTGAATCGCATCGGGCGCGGCCCGTTTCGACAGCCCCTCGATTGCGGCTTTGCGAACTTGCCAGTTTTCGTCTTTCAACGTGGTAACCAGCGGCATCCGATTATTAATCTCTTCGGATCTGGCTATCTCTTTGATTGCTTCGAGTCGAACCTGTTCATCGGTGCTTGCGAGCAACTCGTCGAGTTCGCGTTCACGTTCGATCCTTTCTGTCACGTCCTCGATCGTGATGATCAGGCCAACTACCTCACCATCCTCTTCAACGGGAGCGATTGTTACGCGTTGCAACATTCGGTCGAAACGTTGGGAAGGTTTCTGTGTCGAACAGGGAATTAAGTAACGATGAAAGGCAGGCGCGAGAACTCTCACTACGCTGTCCGCTAAGACTTTTTCGAGTGTCTGGAGGAGTCCGCGAGATTTGATCTCAGGAAACAATAACTGAACTTCTTTACCGCGCGCGTCTTCCGCCGCGAGACCGGTAAAGCGGATCATTCCGTTATCCCAGACCTTGATCTTGAGATCCCTATCGGTAGTGAATACACCAAACACTTCTGCCGGGCCATTATTCGCCATTATCAGTTCAGTCAGATCTCTGGAAGAAAATTACAGCTGCGTCGCGCAACTGGCATTTACGCTTCGGGCTCATGGAGGGCGTCGCTTGATACGTTAGGGGGGGTACTGCTGGTTGTTTCTGAGGGCTCTTTTCCATTTGATCGTTGTCGTTTGCGTCCTTTTCGAAAGTTTGAGTCATTTGATCCGTTTGATCCGGAGGCCGAACCAGAGGCTGAAAGCTGGTCCATGGTTGCTACCAGCAGACCGGCAGAATCCAACAGGGCACTCGTAGCGCCCAACGTTTCATTTACGCGACGCGCGTTTCGGTCGGTTATGTGTCGAGTTTCAGAGAGCGAATTAACGATGCCTTCAATTGCATGTGAGTGCTGCAAATTCGACTGAGCAATAAGATGGATCTGTTTCGAAATATTTTGAGTTGCCGAACTCATGTCTTTCGTGGCGCGCGATTGCTCCATCATCGCTTGAGCTACCTGTTCTGATTCTCGCTTCATCTTTTCCGTTTCACGCGTAATTTGGAGCGCAGCGACCGCTTGTTCTCCCATTGCTTTGGAAACTGATTGGATCAGTTGCGTGAGCTTTACATTCTCGTTTGAAACCATGGTGGCAGCGGAGGACTGTTGTTCCAGTGCCCGGTAAGTCGACGCGGCGCCGCGTCGCATTGAGTTGAGCGCAGCGGCAATTTGTTGGGCTCCACTGGCTTGTTCAGTCACTGCCTTTCTCACCTGGCCAGAAATTGCACTCGTGCTTTGCGATGCCTTGATGATTTCCCTGGCCGCCTTGGTCTGCTCATTCATTGCCTGATTCAGCTCTTTTGAGGTTTTGCGAAGGTTGGTTGTCGACTGAACAATTTTCTGGACAGCTTGAACCTGTTCAGCCGTCGCGTTGGATACGTGTTTGGACTGGAGAGCGGAGGTCTCTATCGCGCGCTTTACCGTTTGACCTGCAATTAGCTGCTCTTCAGTCGCCCGCGCTATGTGAGATACCAATTGAGTTGTTTCCTGTACACCACCTAGAATTTTTTCGAGCCCTCTGAGTCCTTCCTCTGCGAGGCGGTTACCCTCTTCAGCTGTTCGCACACCATCGGTGGCGGCATTCACTGCTTCCTGGACAGCTTCTTGAACTGCTTGAATTATTCCTGCGATGTCGGAGGTTGCCTGGGCAGAGCGGTCAGCCAGGTTGCGTATTTCTTCGGCTACCACGGCAAATCCTCTACCAGCCTCACCTGCTCTAGCTGCTTCTATCGAAGCATTAAGGGAAAGCATGTTGGTTCGCTCGGCAATAACGTTGATTGTGTTGACGATGCCACCTATCTCATTGGATCTCTTTCCGACTTCGCGAACGATTTGTGCCAGTTGGGTAATCGAATCACGAAC